>CAZCXB010000068.1:0-9922 GCA_964502485.1 uncultured Muribaculaceae bacterium
TCATTATATTGGTACAAATGACCGTAAAAAGAGTCTTTTCGAGAACAACTGGCCTCTTCCAAACGGCGTCTCGTACAACTCATATCTGATTTCGGACAAAAAAACCGTTTTGATAGATACTCTTGAATTTGGTTCCAAGAATGATTATCTTGAAGATATTGATTCAATCCTTGAAGGAAGATCTTTAGACTTTTTAGTAGTTAACCATATGGAGCCTGATCATTCAAGCATGATAACTTGGTTAATGAGACGATATCCTGATTTAAAGATTGTTACAAACAGCAAAGCGTTCAAGATGCTTGAGGGATTTTACGGAGTCCAAAAGGGGTCTATACTTGAAGTTAAAGATGGAGATATACTCGATACTGGTTATCATAAGCTTAAGTTTATTATGACACCATGGGTTCACTGGCCTGAGACTATGATGACATATGACATAACAGATGGAATTCTATTCTCTTGCGATGCTTTCGGCTCTTTTGGAACACTGGATGGAGGTATCTTTGACGATGAGATCAATTTCTCTTTTTATGAAGATGAGATGAGGAGGTATTTCTCAAATATTGTCGGGAAATACAGCCATATGGTACAAAAGGCCTTTTCAAAGCTGGAGGGGGTCTCTGTTAACTTTATCTGCCCCTCCCATGGGCCCGTATGGAGGGAGCGTCCATCTTTAGCACTCTCTCTTTATGATAAATGGAGCAAACACGAGGCAGAAGATGGGGTTGTTATAGCATTTGCCTCAATGTATGGAAATACCGAAAAAATGGCTGACTATGTTGCTAGGCTTATTGCAGAGAGAGGGGTAAAAAATATCAGGATCTATGATGTTTCGAAAACACATGTATCATTTATTCTTAATGAAATTTGGAAGTTTAAGTCTGTTATACTTGGGTCAAGTGCTTATAATTCAGGAATGCATCCAATGATGCATCACCTTTGTAACGAACTTGAGGTATTAAATCCAAAGAATAAAAACTATGCACTATTTGGCTCCTACAGCTGGAGCGGTGGTGGGTTGAAATCTCTGACAGCATTTGCAGAGAAGATGGAGTGGATAGAGATTGCTCCTCCGGTAGAGTTGTTGGGTTCACCAGATGAAGAGAAGATGTCAGGATTTGCAGAGATAGCACAAAAGATATTGTAAAGAATATGGAAATAGGAAAAAAACTTATTATAGAAAAGCTTGTAACAGAAAGTGATACAGCTGCTTATTATGGAAGTGGCCTGCTTCATGTATTTGCAACACCCGGGATGATTGCACTTATGGAGAAATCTGCACACCTCCTCGCTAAGTTCTCTCTTCCCGAAAGTCAGGACACTGTCGGTATAGAGGTTAATGTGAAGCATATCCGTGCTACACCTCTTGGAGCAAAGGTATACGCAGAGGCCGAACTTATTGAAATAGACGGAAAAAAACTAACATTCAAAGTTATGGCTTTTGACGATTCCGGAGAGATCGGTAGCGGCACCCATACTCGATATATAATAAACCCATCAAAGTACATGGATAGATTCTCTTGAAAAAATACAGCGAAATAGCACACACCTACCAAAGGGTGTTAAAGTTTCTGATTACAGATATCTGGCACCTTGACCTTTCTGAGCTCACTATTATGAGGGCTCGGATGGTTAAGTATTTAAAAGTTCTGATTATAACCATTAAGGGTTTTTCTAATGATAAGGTTGCTCTTCAGGCTACAAATCTCAGTTTTTTCTCGGCTATGTCAGTAGTTCCTTTTGTATCTCTGATGTTTGCTGTAACCAACGGATTTGGGGCAGGTAAAAAATTGGAGGAGTTACTTTATGCTTATTTTGAAGGGAATAAAGAGGTTATATCTTACATTCTAACCTTTGCCAACAATATTATTAATACAAGCCAGAATGGGCTCTTTGGAGTTATCAGTTTCCTTTTTCTAATCTCTACTGTGCTTTTTCTTATGCTTAATATAGAGAAAGCGTTTAACGAGATCTGGAAACTCAACTCCGGCAGATCTTTCAAAAAAAGGGCAGCCTACTATTTACTTCTTCTAATTGTATCTCCCCTTGTGATTTTTATATTTCTTACACTTGGAGTTATATACTCGAATACACTTCACTCTGCCGGACTTATAATTGACCGTTTTATTCCGGTAACCTCAATTTTTACATGGCTTATCTCCTACCTCTTTATTAGTGGGGTATTTACAATAATGTATAAATTTATCCCAAGTACAAAGGTTAAATTAGCTGCTGCTTTTAACAGTGCAATTATTTTGGCCTTTGCATTTATTGTAGTTCAATTTTTTTACCTTGAAACTCAAATACTTGTAACAGGCCTCAATGCTGTTTACGGAGTTTTTGCTGCAATTCCACTTTTTCTTATCTGGATGAACATAAGCTGGACACTTATTCTGTTTGGTGCTGAACTTTCTCATGCCTATCAAAACGTAGATAATTACAAATACTAGAGATATAACTTATACAAAATTTCTAATAAGTAAGATTTTGCTATACTAACCAAATATGTTTACAGAAAAGGATAATCAACTTATTGATAAGGAGTTTGAAACTCTTAGACTTGCAAGCTTAAAAAGATGTGCAAATCAGGGGGAGTATGAGGTAGTATTAAAAGCATTTGAGTTTGCAAGAGCAGCACATAATGGAGTCAGAAGAAGATCAGGAGAGCCATATATTCTACATCCGATATCTGTTGCCCAGATAGTTGTTCAGGAGATTGGACTTGGATATAAATCAATAGTCTCTGCCCTTGTACATGATGTTGTAGAAGATACCGAGTACACAATTGAGGATATTGAGAGACTGTTTGGGCCAAAAATTGCCTCACTTGTGGACGGACTTACTAAAATCAAGAGCGCCATAGACTCCAAAAGGTCTTCTCAGGCTGAAAATTTCAAACGAATTTTACTGACACTAAACGATGATGTAAGAGTAATACTTATAAAGTTAGCCGACAGACTGCACAATATGAGGACTCTTGATTCTATTCCGGAATATAAGAAGTCCAAGATACTTAGTGAGACAATGTATATCTTTATACCTCTCGCTCACAGATTAGGTCTCTACAGTATTAAGTCCGAATTTGAAAATATCTGGCTATTACATACAATCCCGTTACAATATGAGCATATTCAGTCAAGGATAGCACAGACAGTTGCTCAGAGAGGGTGTGCAATGGATGAATTTATTGAACCAATTGCTGAGAGCCTCAGAGTTGCCGGTTACTCGTTTAATATAACTAAGAGGACAAAGACCCCCTACTCTATCTGGAGAAAGATGGAGACAAAATCTATCCCTTTTGAACAGATATATGACCTTTATGCAGTAAGAATTATATTTGACTCAAAGGAGAATCAGCCGGAGAGAATTCAGTGCTGGCATATTTACTCCCTAATAACAGAGCTATATCTATCTAAGACAGATCGAATAAGAGACTGGGTTAGTACACCAAAGATTAACGGTTATGAGGCACTTCACTGCACTGTAATGGGACCTCAGGGAAACTGGGTAGAGATCCAGATAAGAACTTCCAGAATGAATGAGCTTGCAGAGAGAGGAGTGGCAGCTCATTGGAGCTATAAGGGTGTAGGCTCTCCATCTGAGAACGATATGGACAAATGGCTGAATATGGTTAGGGAGGTGCTTGAGAATCCTGACTCTAATGCTTTAGAGTTTCTCGACAGATTCCACTCCGATCTGCTCTCCTCTGAAATTTATGTGTTTACTCCTAAAGGAGAGTCTAAAACATTAACAAAAGGGGCGACTGCTCTTGACCTTGCTTACTCGATACACTCCGAAATTGGGAATAAGGCAATCGCTGCAAAGGCTAATTTCAAGCTGGTTCCATTATCATATGAGTTGAGAAACGGAGATCAGGTAGAAATTATCACGGCAGAGCTGCAGAGACCTCAAAGAGAGTGGCTGGATTTTGTTAAGACTCCAAAAGCGAAAAACTTTATAATGGACGCCTTGAAGTCAGAAATAAAGGATCATATCAATCAGGGTCACACTCTTCTTGACGAAAAATTGGTCGGTTTCGGTATTAAGCCACAGGCAAGAGTATATCGAAAACTTGCATTGGCGTATGGTCTTAATAACAGATTGGAGTTATTCAGCAAAATCGGTGCTGGAGTTATCGATCTGTCCGATCTGCAGAAAATGTTGAAAAAGAACTCAAAAAGCAAATTTGTAAGATATTGGAATATACAGTTTTCAAAAATAACCGGTGGCGATTCTGATAATTTGGACAACGATAACGGTTTTGATGATGATGAATCAGATGAATTTGGAAACCCTGATGCAGATAGTGATGTAATACAAGCAATTAAATCACCTATAGATCATAAAAAAGATTACGTTCTTAAGGAGAATCCCCTTGAAAAAACACTCTCTTATCAGGTCGCAAGATGCTGTAAACCAATACCGGGTGATAAGGTTATAGGTTTTATAGATGATAATGGTGAGGTTATTGTACATAAAAACAGCTGTTCTGATGCAATCCAACTTGCTTCTCGATACGGAGACAGAATTGTTAAGGCAAAATGGAGTAAACATACAATCTTATCTTTCCTGGCTCGTGTGAGTATGAGAGGAATAGATCGTATTGGAATACTTAACGAACTAACACAATATATTACCCTTGTTATGAGTATTAATATTAGAAAACTTTTTATTGAGACTCATGACGGAATTTTTGAGGGCTATATCGACCTATATGTTCACAGTGCAGAGGATCTGGATAAATTAATCAAACAGCTTTCTCATGTGAAGGGGGTAGAAAATGTGATTAGAACAGAGATTAAAGAGGATTAGTGAAAGTGGTTAACATCTATTAAAGTATCTTAAAATGAAGTTTTACAATTTTGTATTATATCTAATAATTGCCATAACGCTTTATGCTCTTGGCTCTTGTGCCAATACAACAACCCCGCCTACCGGAGGTATAAAGGATACTATACCACCTCGCCTGTTAAAGGCTATTCCGGATTCAGGAACTTATAATTTCCCTGTGAAGGGGGGTGTAATTGAGATGAAATTTGACGAGTATGTTGTCTTAAAAGAGCCTCAGAAATACCTCTTTCTCTCCCCTCCTATTGATAAACGAGTGGAAACCAAGATAAAAGGCAAAAGTATCATAATCTCTTTTCCCCTATCACTTGATTCATCTCAAACCTACTCACTCAATTTTGGTAAATCAATAGTTGACAATAACGAAGGGAATCAGTTTTATAACTATGTCTATCCTTTTTCTACCGGAGATTATATCGACTCAATGATGGTTTCGGGCACTATATTGGATGCCGCTACACTTCTGCCGGCCGAAGATATAATTGTTGCACTCTACAAGGATAAGAGCGACTCTGTCCTATACAAAACCCTACCAAGCGCGTATTCAAAAAGCGATAAGTTCGGCTATTTTGTTATAAGGAACATTGAGCCGGTTCAATACAGAGTCTTTGCATTTAAGGACAACAATAACAATAATAAATATGATCCCGAAAATGAGGAGGTAGCCTTTCTTGACACACTTTTCAAACCATCTTTAGTTCTTAAAAAAGGGATGAGAGAGTTGGGTTTTGTTGATGAGAAGGATACTCTTGAGGCTATGAGTAGGCCATCTGAGCTTGATATGTATTTATTTAGAGAAAATCCGGATAAACAGTTTATAAGAGAGAGTAAACGACTTCAGCCGAGAATGGTATATGTCAAGTTCTCTACACCGGAGGCTGAGGTGATTTCAATTTCTGTAGAGGGTGCTGACTCATCTCAGTTTTTAAAAGAGTTTAACATCAAAAGAGATAGCCTAATTTTGTGGCTGACTGATACAACATTTAAAGTCCCTGATACCCTAAAATTTAATATTGAGTACCTTAAAACCGACTCTCTTAATAACCTTACTCCGTTCATTGAGGATTTCCGTCTTGTATCACCAAAACCTGTTAAAAAAGAGAAGAGTGAGACTTTGGACAGAACACTTTTACCCGGAGAGAGAGAGAGAGAAAAAAGAGCCGATCTACTTGAATTTGAAATTGATGCAAATCCTAATCTATTTGAAGAGGATGGGTTTGTATTAAAGTTCAAAGCCCCTCTTATTAACATTATACGAGATTCTTTACAATTGGAGTTTAAGACACCTCGTGGTGAGGAGGGAAATCTCTCTTATACAATAGAGAAAGACTCTATGGCCGTTTGCATTATCAGAATTAAGCCACAAGGCAGAATACTTCAGGGTTATCAGTACACTCTTCGTATTGCCCAGAATAGCTTAATGGATATCTACAAACATACTAATGACTCGATAGCAAAGAGTGTATCTCTTCCTCGCGATGAAAAGCTATCAAAACTGATTCTTGATATTTCCGGGGCAGAGGGCTCGTATATTGTAGAGCTCACAAACATAACACGAGATAAGATATTCAGATCCTATAAAATCAAAGGAGATACCAAACTTAGCTTTCCATATCTTCAGACAGGTAAGTATTCGGTTAAAATCACAGAGGATATTAACTCAAACGGTATTATTGATACCGGTAGTTTGAAAGATAAAAGACAACCGGAAAAGGTAAGGCTATTTACACTTCCCGACGGATCTTCGGTCATAACTCTTCCCGAGTCAGCAGAGCTTGAGCAGAGAGTTGACTTGAAACAGATTTTTAAACGATAATAAGCAGAATCATTCATAATGGCAAAAAGAATACTCCTTCTAATATTAATGACTGTATATCTTTCTATTACAGCATCCTATGCTCAGGTAAAGGAGCAATTAGCCGGAATTAGAGCCTCCTGGAATTTAAGTGGAATGGATTCAAGGCCTGATATGGAGTATAAAGGGATAACCACATATCAGAACTACTCATTGGTCTACACAAATTATCATAGTTTATGGGGTACTATCGACCGGTTCGGCTTTCAGGTAGCCATCTCCAAGACAGAGCAGGGTTTTTTATATGCAGATGAGATTACCAGATATGAAGCTATCTCAATTCCTCTTATATCTCAGTTTCATGTTGACTTTTGGAGAATGCGCCTGCTAATCAATGCCGGTGGATTCGGGGGTTACAGATATAATCGCAGAAATTCAGATGGCTCCGGTTTTGATGAATTTGATAACCGGATTGATTACGGCTTTATTGCAGGCGGGGGATTTGCGTTTATATTCAAACCCTTTGAGATTCATCTGGAGGGTAACTATCAATACTCTCTCTCATATCTTCATAATCCCAAAAAACAGAGTGAGACCGACTACCTATTTACTTACCCTCACCAATTACTGATAAGTCTAACTCTCAATATACATTTGGGCAGATGAAAAGAGTATTGGTTAGAGTAGGTGACTGCATAATTGGAGGGGGTGGCAAAGTAGTTGTACAAACCATGTGCAATACTCAGACACTTGACATTGAGTCGTCGTTAAAACAGTGTCGGGAGCTCTCCTTCGCGGGAGCTGAGATTATCCGTCTCACAACCCAGGGCCTTAAAGAGGTTGCTGCACTTAAAATAATTAAGGAGAGCTTAAGGAGAGAGTCGATAAATACTCCTCTTGTTGCCGATGTTCACTTCTCATATGATGTTGCACTTGCTGCTGCATCTGTAGCAGACAAAGTCAGAATTAATCCCGGTAACTATGCGAAAGATCACGAAACTGCAAAGAGAGAGTTCCAAAAGCTGACTGATGTGTGCAAAAAGAGCGGCTGCTCAATTAGGATCGGAATCAATCACGGATCGTTAGGTAACAGAATTGTAGAGAGGTTCGGAGATACACCTTTAGGGATGAAAGAGGCTGCTCTCGAGTGGATTGAGATGGCAGAGATGAATGGTTTTGATCAGATTATTATATCACTTAAATCAAGCAACACAATTGTTATGACAAAGGCTTACGAGCTGTTGTACAGTGATATGATTAATAGAGGAGTTGTATACCCATTGCATCTTGGTGTGACAGAAGCCGGAAATAGTGATGAGGGAAGGATTAAATCTGCAGTTGCTCTAGCTACTCTTTTGTCTGCAGGGATTGGTGATACAATAAGGGTATCTCTGACAGAGAGCCCTTTAAATGAGATACCGGTTGCTGAGTTTATCGCCCGATTCTTTAACCAAGAAGATGAAGAGGTTAGAAACAGGTCTGTCGTAAAACCGGAGGGACCTATTCTAAGCAAGCATTACTGCGAAAAGAGCTATGAGGAGTTTATTTTAAAGGCTTCGTGTGAGCTTGGCCCACTTCTGCTAACTGGTAAAATAGATGACATTGATCTTGAAGTAATGATCTCTGATACTAAACTGGAGGAGACACTTCTTGTCAGATTCAGAGAGAATCTCTTACAGGCAGCAAGGAGAAAGTTTTCAAGACCGGAATATATTGCATGTCCCGGTTGCGGAAGAACACTTTTTGACCTGGAGAAGGTATTTGAAGAGGTGAAAAAGAGAACATCTCATCTTAAAGGGTACAACATTGCAGTTATGGGATGTATTGTAAACGGTCCCGGTGAGATGGCTGATGCAGATTACGGATATGTAGGTGAGGGGCGTAATAGAGTAAGCATATACCGAAAAGATAAACCTGTCTACAGATCAGTACCTCAGGATAGGGCTATTGATCTGCTGCTAGAGCTTATCGAGCAGGATGCTCGCAATAGAGTCTTCCTCCCTCGTCACGTGTAACGACCACATTATCTCCCTTATTTGCTATACCATTCTCCATTGTTGCCTCAAACCATTTGCCATCAATCTCAACTTTTCCAGAGGGCCTCATATGCATACAAACCAGAGCTGTTCTACCTTTGTATGAGTTTAGATTATTATCTACACCTACAAATCCATCGTAATCCTGAAGAGTTGTTGTAAGGGATATCCCAGGTAAAGAGGTGCTTTTAAAGAACTTTCCGGCAAGATAAATTGAGGATATAAGTGCAAGAAAAGAGGATAAAAGGACAATTGACAAAGGTTTTATTAGAACAATAAAATCAAACTCCCCTTTATAATAAAAGAGCTTGTTGTCTATCATTGCAAATGAGAGGCCTGTAACCATCAGCACAATTCCGGAAACACCTGCAATTCCGAACCCGGGTATAATAAAGATCTCTGCCAAAATAAGAAGAGTACCTAAAACAAAGATAATAATCTCCCAATTCTCGGCAACTCCCTCTATATAAAGTGGAGAGAAATAGAGAACAGCAGCAGCAATTGCAGCAACAGACGGAAATCCGATACCCGGGCTTTGGAGTTCAAAATATATCCCTCCTATTATAAGCATTAGAAGCAGCCCTTGTACTACCGGCATAAGAAAAAAGAGCAGAATCCTATCCATAACACTTAGTCTCTGCATCTTGATAATATACTCCTCTGATCCTGTTACCCTTGCAGCAATCTCCTCAACACTCTCAAAGATGCCTTCGCAAAAATTGTGTTTAATTGCCTCTTCGGGTGTAAAGCTTAATACTTTTGTACTATCGATAATTCCGGGTATATAAATAGATGGGTCAACCATTGCCTCTGCAATTCGGGGATCCCTCCCTTTTACCTCTGCTGTTGCCCTCATCATTGCCCTCATAAAGGATTGGTATTTGTCGGGCATCTGTTCCCCTGTCTGATTTACAACGGTAGCAGCACCAATGCTCCCCCCTTTTCTCATATATATACTGTCGCATGCAATGGATATAAGTGCCCCGGCAGAAGCTGCCTGGTTATCAATAAATGCAATTACAGGGGTTTTAAGGTTAAGAAGAGATGTCCTCATACTATCTGCAGCGTCAACTGCACCGCCATATGTGTTGAGATGGATAATAATCCAGTCTGCGTTTAGCTCTGCTGCCTCTTTTAGCCCTTTCGATAACCTTTTGGATGAAGAGGCATTGATCTCCTCTTTTATCTCAATCACGTAAAAAAGAGGTTTCTCTGCCAGTAATTGTAATGAAACCAACAGAGC
>CAZCXB010000069.1:0-9781 GCA_964502485.1 uncultured Muribaculaceae bacterium
GTATAATTGAGAGAATAGCAGATAAAAGAGGTAATCTAAGAGAGTAGATAAAAGAGGGGCTCTCTTTGCCGGAGTTTGTTTTCATAATAGTATATTTTAAAGGTTGACTTTTTTCCTACCTGATGAGCTCCGCAATATCCCACTTCTCAAATCTATAAATTGCTTAGAAACAGCACCTCAAAAATTATTCCATAATTTCATTTTTCAAAGAAAAAAGTAAATAATGTTACATTTATTTGCAAATATTACATTTTTTGTATCTTTGCGCATATTTTGTAACTACTAAAATGTTATTAAGATCTATGGCCGTAGTCAGGAGAGTTGAAAAGAGGGATATTATTGTTGAAACAGCAAAGGATCTGTTTTGGAAATTCGGATTCAGAAAGGTAACTGTAGATGAGATCTGTCTAAAAGCAGAAGTAAGCAAAATGACATTCTACCGTCATTTCACAAATAAAACAGAGCTTGCCAAGTTTATAATTAAGCTTGTAATAGATAAAGGTATGGATGATTTCCGCAATATTATGAATTCCGATTACTCCACAGATGAGAGGATGAAGAGGATTATTCGTTTAAAGATGGAGGGGGTTAAGGAGATCAGCAGGGAGTTTATTGAGGATCTATATACTGATAAAAACTCCCAATTACAGCAATATATGATAGAAAAGTCAGAAGAGGCGTGGAATGGATTTATAAAAGAGTTTCGAGATGCGCAGGATAGAGGAGTTTTCCGCAAAGGGTTCAAACCGGAGCTGCTACTTGCTTTAAGCCGTCAGATGTTAAATATCCTGGAAGATGATAAAATTATGAGTATCTATTCATCTCCCCAAGAGCTTATAATGGAGCTTACAACCCTAACTGCCTATGGAATTGCACCCGATAAAGAGAGCTAAGATGAGATCATACCGTTTATTCAAAACAATAGCCATTATTGCAGTAGTTGTAACTCTTACCGCAACGCTCTCATTTTCGCAGGAAATTATAGTTAAAGGTCAGCTTAGCGGATGGAGTGGATATAATTCCGGAATGGAGCTACCCTTAACTATCGGAGGAAGATATCTGCCTCAGATCAACAGCAGCATTAAACTTGGCGGGAGCACTAACGGATCCTTTGGAAACCTGAATGCAGAGATTGAAATTTCGGGTAACATCTATGGAAACGGAAATATCAAGCCATTCTCATACTCTAAATGGGATGGGGATGCCCAACTTTACAGGGGGTGGTTAAAGCTAAGTTCAAACAGGGCAGAGCTTAGGTTGGGTCTTCAAAAGATCAACTTTGGCTCTGCAACTCTGCTTAGACCCCTAATGTGGTTCGACAAGGTTGATGCCCGCGATCCTCTTCAGTTTACAAACGGTGTATGGGGTGCGCTTGGCAGATACTATCTCCGCAATAACTCAAATATCTGGTTATGGGTATTATATGGAAATAAAGAGGGAGGAGCGATGGATTTAGGAGAGGTAAATCCACGGAGTCCCGAGTACGGAGGAAGGTTTCAGCTATCAATACCAAGGGGAGAGGCGGCGTTTACATATCACCACAGAGAGGCAGATCTAAGCGCATTTTCATTTAGTTCAAAGATTAAGGAGAACAGATTTGCATTTGATATCAAGCTCGATCTCACTGTGGGGGTGTGGATAGAGAGCTCTTGGATAAACAGGTCTGCAGATTTGGATATTCTATCAAACCAGACACTTATTAACTTAGGCACAGACTATACGTTCAAATTGGGAAATGGGCTGAATCTTATTGCAGAACACCTTATCCTCTCCTACGATATAAGAGCATTCCAATTTTCCAGCACAGCAAATCTATCTGCACTCTCTGCCAACTATCCAATGGGTATTAATGATAATATAAGTTACATTCTTTACTATGATTGGAAAAACGGTGGTGTTTATAACTTTGTCAACTGGCGTCACACCTTTCGGGAGTTCTCACTCCATATAATGGGATTTATCAACCCCCGCAACACTCTTATATCACTCCCATCAAACAGGAGTTCACACTTTTCCGGAAACGGAATACAGATTATGCTGGTATATAACCATCAGACAAAAAAGATATTAAACAAACTAATCAACTAATATGGATAACGGTATCATTGTTAATCTTGAGCAGGTTACAAAACGATTTCCTGCCGGCAAAACAGAGTTTACGGCACTCAACAAAATTGATCTCACTTTCGGTAAAGGGGAGTTTGCAGGATTAGTAGGTCCCAGCGGCTCCGGAAAGACAACTCTGCTTAACATTATTGGATCTCTTGATAGTCCAACAGAGGGTTCAGCTATAGTTTTGGGAAAAGATATAAGCTCTCTTACCCATAAAGAGGCCGCCAGACTCAGAAATTTCGGAATTGGATTTATTTTCCAGACCTACAATCTCTTACCTGTTTATACAGTGTATGATAATGTAGAGTTTGCTCTGCTTCTCCAGAATATGTCATCTCTCCAAAGAAAAAAGGCAGTTATGGAGTCTCTCGATTGGGTAGGACTTGCAGACAGGGCAAGATCCAAACCGGCTACACTATCGGGTGGAGAGTGTCAGAGAGTGGCAATTGCAAGAGCAATGGTAAAGAGACCTCAGCTTGTGCTCGCAGATGAGCCCAGTGCAAATCTTGATTCCAAAAACTCTCATATGATTGTTCAGACAATGAAAAGGCTTAACAAAGAGCTCAATACTACATTTATCTTCTCGACACATGACGAAAAGGTAATGCAATACTTAGAGAGAATAATTTATCTGAAAGATGGATCGGTTGAGAGAGATGAGTTGATTAAAAACAGAGATCTTTCTAATCTATAGGAGGCAACCATATGTTAGAGTTGAAACTTGCATTAAAAAATCTCTTCGGAGCAGGTCTAAGAACCTGGCTCAATGTGACCGTACTCTCAATAGCGTTTGTTATTATCCTATTTTATAACGGTTTGCTTGACGGATGGAATCTTCAGGCACAAAATGATACCATAGAGTGGGAAATTGGAGCCGGTCAGATATGGCATCCGCAATATGACCCTTATGACCCATACACTTATGCGGACTCCCACTCCAAATTATCTCCTGAGAAGAGGGAGGCTATTGAGAGAGGCCTTGCAACACCTGTACTTCTAACCCAGGCAACGGCATATCCGGGTGGAAGATTACTCAATGTACTGTTAAAAGGTGTTGATCCAAATCAAAAGATTCTGAAAATACCTACAGAGGAGCTTACTCAGCAGAGTGATGATCCATTTTTTATAGCTGCAATAGTGGGTAAAAGATTTGCACAGAATGCGGGTGTTAAGGAGGGCGACAGGATTCTTGTCAGATGGAGAGATGCAAACGGTACCTTCGACGCGAGAGAGGTGGTGATAGTCTCAATATTTCACTCAAACGTCCCTACTATAGATGTTGGGCAGATATATATTCCAATTGAGAGACTCAGAGAGATGACCTCACACTTTGACGAGGCCTCATTTTTGACTCTTTCGCAAGCAGGAGCAGAGAGTGCGGGAGAGCTCTCCGGGGAGTGGAGTTTTAAGGATAAAGATTTGCTGCTTAAAGATCTTAAAGAGATAATGGCAGCAAAGAGGGGTGGCTCACTTGTAATCTCTGCTCTTCTTCTATCAATTGCTCTGCTTGCAATATTCGACACGCAGGTGCTCTCTATCTTCCGCAGGCAAAAGGAGATAGGAACCTATATAGCTTTGGGTATGACAAGATGGAGAGTTGTAGCCCTATTTACGGTAGAGGGTACAACGCACTCTCTGCTTGCAGTAATACTGGGTACACTCTGGGGCTTACCCTTTTTGTATTGGTTAAGGGAGACAGGTATCCCTATGCCCTCCTCTGCAGACCAGGCAGGAGTAGCAATTGCAGATAAGATAACACCATATTACGGAGCAGGTATGATAATTACATCTGTTGTGCTTGTTATACTCTCTTCTCTTATTGTAAGTTATATCCCAACCAGAAAGATCTCAAAGATGCGTCCCACAGATGCACTTAGAGGTAAATTGGTATAAGTAAATTTTAATATAAACTCAATCAGTAATATATAAAGAGGATGAAGAGATTTTTACTCAAGGGGATAATAGGTGATAAAGGGAGAAGTTTGCTGCCGATTATTGTTGTAGCAACCGGGACTATGCTTACAGTTTTTCTCTACAGCTGGCTCACAGGCATAATGGGTGACTCTTTAAGGATGAATGCAAACTTCAATACCGGAGAGCTCAAGGTTATGACAATGGCCTACTCAAAAGATTCAGACCAGTTCCCCAATGACCTTGCAATACTAAATGCATCTTCACTTATAAGTGATTTAAAAGAGTTTGAACCCAATGCAGATTGGGTACAAAGAATCAGATTCGGAGCACTGGCCGATTTCCCGGACTCACTTGGTGAGACCCGTGGCCAGGCACCTGTAACAGGCTGGGCATTAGATATTTTTGGAGAGGAATCAATAGAAACACAAAGATTAAACCTTGAGAGCTCTATAGTACAAGGCAGAATGCCCTCAAAGGAGGGAGAGGTTCTGATATCGGATGAGCTGGCAAGAAGGTTTAATGTTAATCCCGGGGAGAGCTTTACACTGTTCGGATCAACCATGGAGGGGGGATTTGCATTTTATAACCTTGAGGTTGCAGGAACTGTTCTATTCGGAGCAACCGGACTGGATAGGGGTGCAATCGTAATGGATATCGTTGATGCTCAAAGAGCATTTGGTATGGTAGATGCATGTGGAGAGATCCTTGGATTTTTACCTGATAAGTATCTAAATATGGATGAGGCGGTTAGAATTAAGGAGAGGTTCAATACTCTCTACTCAGAGATTCAGGAGAGTGATGAGTTTGCTCCTGTAATGATCACTCTTAAAGATCAGGCAGGTATGGCAGAGATGGTAGATTACACAGATGCTGTAAGCTCAATTATGATCTTTATTTTTGTCTCTGCAATGGCAATTGTATTATGGAACGGAGGCTTGTTAGGGGCACTCAGAAGATACTCCGAATTCGGGATCAGACTCGCAATGGGGGAGGATAAGGGACATATATACAGAACTCTCCTGATAGAAGCTCTTATAATAGGAACAATCGGCTCCATTATAGGGACAGCCATCGGCCTTGTAATAGTACTCTATATAAATGTCCACGGTATTGATATGTCCTCAATGATGCAGAACTCGACAATGGTAATGCCATCTGTTGTAAGAACAGCAATTACCCCGGTAACCTACTATATAGGCTTTATACCGGGAATCTTCTCCATACTGTTAGGCAACGCACTTGCCGGTTTAGGTATTTACAAAAGAGAGACAGCTCGTCTTTTCAATGAGCTGGAGGTTTAACAGCCCAAGGTATAACAGAATTATCAAATATTTAAAAGAGACATAAAATGAACAACCGTTACCAAATAAACAGATACCTGCTAAAAGCAGTCATAAAGAGTACACTTTTTTTCCTGATTCTCTCTTTATCACCTTCTGCCCTTTGTGGTCAGGATGGGATTTCAATACTTAAGAGGATTGATGAGAACCTATCCTCAAGAAACCGTATTACAGAGGCCTCTATGACAATTCACGGAAGAAGATCGGCAAGAACAGTAGTTTCAAAAAGCTGGACAGAGGGTGAGAAGAGATCATTCACAGAGTACTTGTCACCGGCATCGGAGGCAGGGACAAAGATGCTTAAGATGGATGGACAGCTATGGATCTATACACCATCTGCAGACAGAACCATTCAGATCTCAGGCCATCTTCTGCGTCAATCCTTGATGGGATCCGATCTCTCATACGAAGATATGATGGACGATCGTAAGCTCAGCGATATCTATGATGTGAAGATAGAGGGGAGGGATACGCTTGAAGGAAGAGATGTTATTATCCTTGAACTCACTGCAAATGTGACCGATATCGCCTATTTTAGACAAAGGATGTGGGTAGATGAGCAGAGGAGTATCCCTTTAAGACAGGAGATGTACGCCAGAAGCGGCCAATTGTTAAAAAGGGCAGAGATGAAGGAGATCAAAAGGGTTGACAACAGATGGTACCCCTCTCTGGTGATATATAAAGATATGCTCAAGGATGGAAAAGGGACAGAGTTCCGCACAATCTCGATAAAGTTTAATCAGCAGATACCTGAACATATTTTCAGTAAAGCATCTCTAAGGTAAATTATTTCATCTATTTTATTTATATTTGTCTGATAATCTCTTAACGGACTCAATCGTTGTGTCCAAATAAATTAATTAATACTGTAAACAATATAAATAATACCGGGATGAAAAATTTTTTAAAAATCGTTTTTGGAACCTTTGTAGGATCACTTCTTGCGATGACATTGGGTTTCTTCATTCTGCTGGGGATAATTGGCTCAATGGCTACATTTTCCGGCAGCGCAAAGCCTACAGTTCCCAAATCTGCTGTTCTTAGTCTTAACTTCAATACAAAGATTACAGAACAGAGTACAGAAGACCCCTTCGCCTCTCTTGTTCCTATGAGCAGTACCGAAACTAAGACTCAGGGAATTCTTGACTTTATCCAGACAATAGACCGATCTGCAAATGATCCTGCAATAAAACTCATCTATATGAACTTAACCAATCTCAATGCAGGGATAACCCATTTGGAGGAGATCAGGGCATCACTAACCAGGTTTCGTGAGAGCGGCAAACCGGTTATAGCCTATGCCGATAACTACTCTCAGCCGGCCTACTACCTTGCGACATCAGCAGATAAGATCTATATGAGCCCTACCGGTATGTCTCCTTTGATTGGATTGAGTATCAACTCCTTCTTCCTTAAGGATATGCTTGACAAATTAGGGGTTGAAGTACAACTTATTCGTCACGGAAAATTCAAAGCAGCAGCAGAGCAGTTTATCAGCAATAAGATGAGTCCGGAAAACAGAGAGCAGCTTCAAAGCTATCTTGACGCTGTCTGGGGTACCTGGGTAGAAGATATCTCTGCATCGCGTGATATTCCTGTTGAGACAATCAACCGGATAACCGATAATCTGGAGCTATCTACTGCAAAAAAGGCACTTGATGCGGGGCTTGTAGATGGTCTGCTCTATAAAGATGAGATGGCCGACACTTTAGCCAAACTGTTCGGTGTAGAGAGTGAAAAAGATCTAAAGATGATCTCAAGCAGCAACTACTCAAAGGCAACTACAAAGATCAACTTTAAAGAGAAGAACAAAATTGCCATTATATATGCAGATGGAGAGATCGTTATGGGAAAATCAGAAGAGAATATCGCCTCAGACTCCTTCATTGAACTTATCTCAAAGATGAGAAAAGACAGTACAGTAAAGGCAGTTGTTTTCCGTGTCAACTCTCCGGGCGGCTCTGCCCAAAGCTCAGATGTAATTGAGCGTGAACTTGCCCTTCTGATGGAGAAAAAACCGGTTATTGTAAGTATGGGTGATTATGCTGCCTCCGGTGGTTACTGGATCTCTGCAAAAGCTAACAAAATTATCACAAACAATACAACTCTTACCGGCTCTATAGGGGTATTCAGTATGGTGCCCAATATTGCTACAGCAATGAAAAAGCATCTCTCAATCAATACCGAGACAGTTAAAACAAACAAACACAGTGATATTATGTCCGGATTCCGACCTCTTGGAAATGAGGAGATTGAGTTTGTAAGATCGGCAATTGAAGAGATATATACAGATTTTATAAACCTTGTTGCACAGGGACGTGAACTCACTCCGGAGCGGGTAGATGAGATAGCTCAGGGTCGTGTATGGTCAGGTCTTGATGCTGTTAAGATTGGACTTGCAGATGAAAGGGGGGGCTTGATTGACGCAATCAACTCTGCTGCAGCATTTAGCGAGCTTGAAACCTATAGGATAGTTCAATACCCTATTAAAAAGAGTGCAATTGACAAGATTATGGAGATTCTTGAAGAGAGCAGTTCAGGCGCAAAAGCAGTGGCGAATCCAACATACCTGATAGAGAGAGCGTACGAAACTTTAAGAGATGAGAGAGGTGTAAAACACTATGCAAGATTACCTTATAACATCTGGTTCAACTAAGTTATTGACAGAGAAAGAAATTTTATAAGAGATATCCTCGAAAAAGTCAGATTAGGCTTATTTCGAGGATATTTTTTGTGTGGGCAGATATCTTAAATCGTTCATCAATTCTGTGTCCGGGAAGAGCAATAATTTTATTGTCCGACACAACTACCAACCGGGACTCTTTACTCACTTTATCTAATCTGATATCTGTCAGGAAATCACTAACCTTCTTGAATCCCCTCATCCCCAAAGGCATAAACCTATCACCTTCATTCCATCTTCTTAGATAGAGAGGAAACTTCACCAATCCGGCGTCAATCAGTAGTGTGCTCTCACTTTGATTCTCAACCGGCGTAGAGGCAAAGAGATCTCCGGCAAAACCCACACTCTCCTCTCTCTCCTTCTTGAATTTAAATCCGTTAGGTTTGGGATAGAGCGAAAATCTAAAACTTGTCCCCTCAAAAGATACCTCCTTATAATCTCCTATCTCTCTTATATCTACAATAACCTCTTTAGCAGCAACAACCCCCTTGGGGTAGATCAGCAGGTAATCTCGATCTTTAAGCAGAAGACAACTCTCTGTATGAAACTCTTTACCCGGCTGACCTTTTAGAGATTTGAAAACCTGTTCTGACTGTGAGGAGTTGAAACCATACTCCTGAAGTATCATAAACAACCAGTAATCCGGACGTTTTTCTGCAAGCAGTGCTGAGATTGAGATCCTTCCTGAGCTCCGGTCCAAAATGAGACTCCTCTTAGTGGCAAGAAGATCGTCAAGTATTTCGGATGCAGCTTCAACATTTGCCATATCTCTCTCCACAGTCCTGAGAAAAGATTGGTTAATAATCTCAAATTCCGGAAAGACCATGTTTCTTAAACGGTTTCTTGAGTAATGACTCTCACTGTTGGAGCTATCCTCTCTAAAGGGAATCCCCTCACTCTTGACAAACTCTGCAATCTCCCTTCGGGTTATTCCAAGCATCGGCCTGATTATCCTACCGTTCTTCCGTTTGATTCCGGTAAGACCATCTACCCCTGTACCTCTTAGAATATTGATAAAGAAGGTCTCAACCGAATCGTTGAGATTGTGAGCAACAGCAAGAAAATCGTAATTGTTACTATCCATCAATTGGTTAAACCACTCATATCTCAAATCTCTTGCAGCCATTTGGGTAGAGATCCCTCTTGAGTGAGCATAACTCTTAGTATCGAATGTAGTGTTGTGACATGTTATAGCGCGTTCGAGTGCCCAATTTCGAACCAGCTCTTCATCGGAATCGCTCTCCTCTCCTCTTAATGAGAAGTTTACGGTTGCAATAGCAAAGCTCTTTCCATAAACTCTGTAAAAAAGGTGTGCCATACACATAGAGTCGATTCCACCACTGACAGCTAGAAGAATAGAGGGTCTCTCCCCGGCAAAAGAGTGGTCGGAGTCCAAATCGATCAGAGTCATCAATGACTCCTTAAATTTTGGTATCATTATTTTTTAAATTCACCAAAGGTGTAGGAGAAACCTATAGAGAGAATCTCCTTAAACTGAAGTCTTGGAGCCATAACCCCCTCCTTATTCGCTATAAGTATCTCATTATCATATATAAGATTGGTCCTCAAACTGGCAGAGAAGAATTTGTTTATCTTGGAGTCTATATGTAAATCCCAGTGGACTTTAATATTTTTGGGTATTCCCAGGTAATCGGAAAAGAGGTTAAGAGTGGTATTAATGTTAAGATTTTTTGAAATCTGCTGTTTATAATCAAATTTAAGCTGTGCTCCC
>CAZCXB010000070.1:0-9771 GCA_964502485.1 uncultured Muribaculaceae bacterium
TTATTGGACTGATAATTGCCGGGGCAGTTATTGGGCCGAACGGTTTCAATCTTATGGAGAGAGACAGTAGCATCCTCCTTTTTGGCACAGTGGGATTGCTCTATATAATGTTTCTTGCAGGTATTGAGATAGATCTTACAGAATTCAAAAAAAACAGCAAAAAGAGTCTGATTTTTGGAATGTTAACCTTCTCTATTCCTATGATCCTGGGGACTATCTCCGGAATCTTTCTGCTGAATTTTTCAATCCCCACCTCAATACTTCTTGCAAGTATGTTTGCTTCACACACTCTGCTTGCCTATCCTATTGTAAGTAAATATGGTATTGTCAAGAATAGGGCAGTAAATATTACTGTAGGAGGGACTTTGATAACAGACACACTCGCTCTCCTTGTTCTTGCAGCAATTGTAGGGATGTCAACAGGGGTTGTAGATAAAAGCTTCTGGTTAAAACTATCCTCTTCTGTAATTATTTTTGGGGCTGTGGTAGTTTTTTTATTCCCTGTGATTGCCAGATGGTTCTTTAAGAGATACACCGAGAGTACTCTACAGTATATTTTTGTGCTTGGGATGGTGTTTCTTGCAGGATTTCTTGCAGAGGCGGCCGGAATAGAGGCGATAATCGGAGCATTTCTTGCAGGAATTGCTCTCAACAGGCTTATTCCTCTCACCTCTCCCCTTATGAACAGGATTGAATTTGTAGGCAATGCTCTATTTATACCTTTCTTTTTGATTGGAGTGGGAATGCTGATAGATTTCAGAATCTTTTTTACAGATTTGGAAACTATAAAGGTGGCAGTAATAATGAGCATTGTAGCTACCCTCTCAAAATTTATTGCCGCCTGGATTACACAGAAAAGCTTCAACTATACAAAAGCAGAGAGGAAGGTGATCTTTGGGCTGAGCAATGCCCAGGCTGCTGCGACTCTGGCGGCTGTATTGGTTGGTTATAAAATTATTATCGGTGAGGGTCCCAATGGTGAACAGATAAGATTATTGAATGAGAGCGTCCTTAATGGGACAATACTTATGATTCTTGTTACCTGTACAATATCCTCCTTTGTAACTCAGAGTGGTGCTCAGGTTCTGGCTATTGAGGATGAGAGCATACCGGAAGATAATAAGGGGATAAAAGAGAGAATACTGATTCCTATTAACTCGCTTGATACCACAGATGAGCTTGTAAATCTTGGACTCACAATAAAGACAAAAAGCAACAAAAGGTGGCTCTATGCACTCAACATTATAGATGACAATGCAGCAAGTGACACCGCAGACAGACATTCAAGAAAAATACTTGAGAGGGCATCTATAGTTGCATCTGCTACCGATAACTATATCCATGAGCTTATGCGATACGATCTCAACCCGGTTTCCGGTATTATGAATGTTATACGGGAGCATAAAATCACAGATGTTATCCTTGGGCTCCATCTTAAAAAGAGCATCTCATCAACATTTCTTGGAGATCTTGCAGAGGGACTGCTAGGTAAGTGCAATACAACAACCATTATATATAAGTCTGTTCAACCGTTATCCACAATTAAACGTCACCTTATTATAGTACCTGAGAGGGCTGAGAGAGAGGCCGGGTTTGCTGTATGGCTGATGAGAGTTTGGAATATAGGTCTAAATACCGGAGCACAGCTTCACTTTCATGCATCCCCTCATACTCTGAAATTCATAGAGGAGGTACAGAAAAAACATCCGGTCTCTTCTACTCTGTTTAAGTTTTCTGACTGGGATGATTTCCTGATTATTGCCCGGGAGTTAAGAGAAGATGATAACCTTATAGTAGTGATGAGCAGAAACGAGAGGCCATCCTACCACAAGAAAATGGAGAGGATTCCGGAGTATCTGGATAAATACTTTAAGAGCAATAACTTTATGCTAATCTATCCTGTTCAGGATGGTGTTGATGAGGAGGATAACTATGATACCGGCAGTCTTTCAACCGATTATTACTCATTTGAAGACTTTGGCAGAGTTTTCTCCGGTCTCTTCAGGCGACGATAATCATTTTATTCAAAAAATATTTTCTAAACCCACATTTATCCACTATCTTGGTTTAAACATATTTAATTGAATTTTATGAAAGCTTCAACAACGACACTATTTCTAGCCATCTTTTCAATCTCTTTTTTTATATGCTCATGCAATGAGCCTAAAAAAGATATAGTAGTACAAGATGTGAATGACACTGTATCTTCAAAAGATACAACACAAACAATTTTTTGGAAAGAGCTAAGTAATCTATACGGAAATGCATACAGAGGAAGCATAGTCTCAGCCCCTGCAAATGACACGGCATTTTCCGGTAAAGAGCTTGTTATGCACGTTCGTATGTGTGAGGATAGTACTATCAAAATACCTTTTTTTGTGGGAGAAGACAGCTCAAGAACCTGGGTATTTACATTACTTAGTGACGGGATAATACTCAAACACGACCACAGGCATAACGACGGCACTCCGGAAGATCTAACTATGTACGGTGGAAAAAGTTCCAACTTTGGTTCTGCATTAAGACAGATCTTTCCTGCAGATCAGGAGACAGCAGATATTCTTCCGGGTGCAATTACTAATGTCTGGTGGATAGACCTTGTTCCCGGAGAGCATTTCACCTACAACCTTAGAAGAGTTAACACAGACAGACTATTTTCAGTCCGTTTTGATCTTACAGAGAAAATTTTAGTTCCCGGAAAACCATGGGGTTGGGACCTAAAAATAGATTAAAACAAAAAAAGAATAAAACAGAGGGTGTCCAAAATTGCTTTTAGACACCCTCTCTCTTTTGTGACCCCGACAGGATTCAAACCTGTAACCGTCTGATCCGTAGTCAGATACTCTATTCAGTTGAGCTACGGGGCCTTTATAAATCGGGCAATTAATCTATTCCGCTATTGCGGCTTTAATTGCTACATATTTTTTCTCTTTGATACGAGCCTTCTTACCTGTCAACTTTCTTAGGTAGAATATTCTTGCTCTGCGAACTTTACCTCGTTTGTTTACCTCGATTGAATCTATGAAAGGGGATGTAATAGGAAAAATTCTTTCAACTCCTACATTACCCGACATCTTTCTTACTGTAAATGTCTCTGTTGACCCTTCGCCTCTTCTCTGAATAACAACACCACGGTATTTCTGAAGACGCTCTTTGTTCTCTTCCTTGATTTTATAAGTAACTGTGATTGTATCACCAGCCTTAAAATCAGGTAGTTGCTTTACCTCTCCGGCAAAAGCTTCTTGTGCAATTTTGATTAAATCCATCTCTTTAAACATATTAGCGCAACATTACAGACTCCTTGGTCCTTATAAGAGGTTGCTTTTTTAATTGGGACTGCAAAAATAGAAATTAATTTCTACAAAGCAAAAATAATTATCAAATACCTGCTTTATACAGAGCTCCGCCTATATTATCGTACCTTGCTCCAGTTACAGATTTAAGACAATTGGGCATATCATTTACATAGAGTGCTCCTAAAAATGCAAATATCAGAGCCTCTTTGAAATTAACAGTCATTGAATCCGGAACGTAGTATTCACACTGTGGAGCGTTTGCAGACATTCTCTCTACCAAATACTTATTAAATGCACCCCCGCCTGTGAGAAGTACCCTTCCGCTTTTGATATGACCTCCTATCTGAACTGCAACATGTTCGCAAAAGGTAGATAGTCTATCCTCAAGAGAGAGACCGGCTGAGTCGATTAGTGGTATTACAACATCCTCTACCCACTCCCTTCCAAGTGACTTAGGGCCGCTCTTTGTATAGAAATCCAGATTATTGAGCCTCTCTAAAAGCTCCGTACTACATTTGCCGCTTCTTGCTATCTCTCCATCTTTATCATACTCTAGTCCAACCATCCTTGTGTAGTGGTTTAAAACATAGTTTACGGGAGATATATCATACGCAACTCTTGTCTCGCCACTGTTGTATGAGATGTTCGAAAATCCACCCATATTTAGACAGTAGTCGAAATCGGCAAACAGATTCCTGTCACCAACCGGAACTAGCGGTGCTCCCTGTCCGTAAAGAGCAACATCGGTAGTTCTGAAATCGCAGATAGTGTCAACACCCGACTCTGCTGCAATTCCGGCGCCCGATCCAATCTGAGCAGTAAACCTTATCGCAGGCTGATGGAAAATTGTATGTCCGTGAGAAGCAATATAGTCTGGTTTAAGATTATACTTCTCTATAAAACTTTTGACCCTTCTGCCCAGATAGAGACCATAGTCAGAGTTGAACTGTGCATATTCAAGTGCTGTCATCTTTTGAGCAGAGGCAAGTTTGTTTTTAATCTCTAATGGGTAATCCTCGGCCTCGGCCTTAAGTATCTCATAGCTCCATTTACCATCATTATATTCGAATTGGGTATAACAGAGATCCAGTCCATCAAGCGAAGTTCCGGACATAAGTCCAATAATTTTTACCATACAAATGAGCTTTTAAAGTTATTTATATTACCTCTGTTATCGCTAACCGAGATTACTATTTTATGCCTCATCCCCCTCTTGAGCTTATCACTCTTAAGCTCTGTCTCCACTCTTCGGTTCTTTGGGTCATATGCCGATAAGATCCATCTATCGTCTATAAAAACTTTTATATCGGCAACTCCGGAGAGATTATCCCTGACAGTAAATCTTAAAGATCCTCTACCTGACAGATTCTCTCCCTCTTTAAACCCCGGGGTGACAACCGGAGGAATCGTATCCAAAGCTACCATAAAAACTCCAAATAGAGATGTCCTACCCTCTATCCATCCGGAATTATAGCTTCCACCGATAGCGGACAAGCCTCCCTTACCATCTACCGATACAATAAGCGCCTTATCTTTTAGGCTATCCGGATACTCTACCCTCATAGCAACTCTTGCACTATTGTGAATTGGAGTTCTGTTATTGTGAATTCTCCAGGCCTTTGTCCCATTGATTGTTAATGTGTCTGCATCAAACAAGATGGTGCTGTAAAGCGAGCCGGGCCCTAACATGAATCTCATCCCCTCACCCTCAAAACGGTTAGGAATATACCATGGCATTATCTGTAGCCTCTCTCGCTTAATAGAATCTTGAAGTGAACTATCCGGATAAGCAGCTCCTCTTCTCACCTTAAAACTCCGGGTAGAGACATTACCATGTTCATCTTTCATCTCTATTTTAACAGTATGGACCTGGTCATTATCCAGAATAAAGAGACCATCGCCCTCTGCAATAATATTATCTCGCAGCGCTCCGCCCGGCTCAACCCAACTCTTAACCATTGAGAGACCAATATCTTGCTTTACGGAGTACTCGACAATGCTGTTTATATAGCGTCCATGTCCAAAGGGTATTTTATCGGGAGTAAACGAAAAGATCAATCGCTGGTTAAGATAGTAGTTATACTCTTTAACAGCCAGTTTGGCTGCAGTGTTGTTTTGTCTGTCATAACCCGCAGCAGCAACATAAAAAGTATCGGTGACACTGATAACCTCATTAGTCTGACCTGAAAAACTCCTGATAAGTGATCTCTCCGGAAGGTAAACCGGATTTGTTATTGAATAAAAATCTACTCTTTGTATAAGAGGAGATATATTGTCGGTAACTCTTATACCTGCCTCCGGAATAGGATTCAATGGCAGCTGCTCATCTGTATTACGTATCTCAAAATGGAGATGAGGGCCTCCGGAAGAGCCCGAATTGCCTGCCCTACCCAAAAACTGTCCACTTTTTACAGGAAAAAGGGAGGGATCCGGGAAAAGATTGACAGCAAAACTCTCTTTTAAATATTGCTGCTCTCTTACCCACTTTGCAATCTCAGGTGCAAAATCGTGTAGATGGCCATAAAGAGTTGTCTTACCATCTGGATGGTCAATATAGATTGCATTCCCATAGCCTACCGGAGATACAGTTATTCGTGAGACATAACCACCCCCGGCAGAGAGGACAGAAGCACCTATCACCCCTCCTACTCTAAAATCGACACCTGAATGAAAATGTGTTGCCCTAAGTTCACCGTAGCTTCCGGATAAAGAAAGAGGTATATCCAGAGGAGATCTGTATCTTACAGATGTTGGAGGATTATCCCCTTTAGCACCCGTAAAAAAACAGGCAAGAGAGAGGGTAAGTATAAGTGATCTTGGGTTTATCATGGTTGACTATATGAATTTATGAGAAGATCTTCTTCATCCTCTCGAAGAAATTCCTATCCTCTTTATTCGGATTTGGTTTAAAACTATCTGATAATCTCATCTTCTCCAGAAGTTCACGCTCCTGTTTCTCTACCTTTCTTGGTGTCCATATCTGAATATAGACAAGCAAATCTCCATATCCATATCCATTTACATCAGGAAGACCCTTACCTCTTAATCTTAAGATCTTTCCCGATTGAGTACCTGGCTCAACTTTTATTCTTAGCTTTCCGTCAACTGCGGGAATATCGGCATCAACACCTAACACTGCATCCGGTATCGATATAAACAACGAGTAAATCAAATCATTTCCATCTCTTTGAAGCTCAGGATGACTCTCCTCCTCAATTACAACAAGAAGATCGCCGTTTACACCGCCTCTCCTGGCAGCGTTCCCTTTACCCTGCACAGTAAGCTGCATCCCTTGTGCAACACCTGCCGGTATCTTGAAAGATATCTCCTCTGTCTCCTTAACTAGTCCGCTTCCGCTGCAGGATGAGCATGGTTTAGATATTATCTTCCCCTCTCCGCTACATGTTGGGCATGTGGACGCACTCTGCATAGCCCCTAAGAAGGTTTGAGTTACTCTTGTAACCTGCCCTGTTCCTTTACAGGTATCGCAGGTACGGATATCCGCCTCAGATTTAGCTCCCCGCCCATTACAAGCTTTACATGCAACCTGTTTGTTGATCTTTACCTTTTTCTCGGCTCCGTGCGCAATCTCTTTAAGATCGAGCTTAACTCTTATACGAATATCAGATCCCCTGTTAACCCTTCTTCCGCCTCTTGATGTTGATCCGAATCCTCCAAAACCACCGAACCCTCCAAAATGGCCTCCAAAAATATCTCCAAACTGGCTGAATATATCATCCATTGAGAATCCTCCTCCGCTGAATCCTCCGTTTCCATTCATGCCGGAGTGTCCAAACTGGTCATAGCGAGCCTTCTTCTCCTGGTTACTTAGAACATCGTAAGCCTCTGCCGCCTCTTTGAAGTTATCTTCTGACTGTTTGTCTCCGGGATTCTTATCGGGGTGGTACTTAATGGCCATCTTGCGGTATGCCTTCTTAATCTCATCTGCAGATGCCTCCCTGGAAACTCCCAGTACCTCGTAATAGTCTCTTTTTGCCATTTTTATGAATTATTGACCTACAACAACTTTTGCAAAGCGAATTACTTTACCGTTAAGAGTATATCCTCTCTGGACAACCTCAACTACTCTATTTTTTTTCTTCTTATCCTCAACAGGAATCTGTGCAATTGCCTCATGGAAATCGGTATTCAGCTCACAACCATCTGCCTCAATTACCTTAAGTCCTCTTGAGCTCAAGAAAGCTTTTAACTTATTATATATAAGCTCGGTACCCTCAATAGCAGTTCTATTGTCGCCATCTGCTTTATTTAGCATATCCAGCGCTCTCTCAAAATCGTCAAGAACAGGCAAAACTCCAACAATTGTATCCTCACCGGCAGTCATAATCAGATCTTGCTTCTCTTTGAGAGTTCTCCGCCTAAAGTTGTCAAATTCAGCTGCCAGTCTCAGATATTTATCATTTAAACGACCAATTTCAGCCGATTCGGATGCACTATCATCTGTTTTTTTCTCAACACCATCGCTCTCCTCACTTACCGGATTGTCCTTACCTGAATCATCGGTTATGGGCTCTTTAACATCTTCTGACTCATTATGAAAGTCACTATCAGTCTTATGTCTCTTCATTATTTATATTATTATACAATTATATCCATTTTTCAATCCGCAAAGATAGCCACAAATTATTTGCCAAGAAGAACAATAAGACAAAATGGCATAAATTCAATTTAATATTGTAATTTTGGTCTCTTTTTTAAAGATTGACATACTTATACATCTAATAACGCATATAAACAGCCGAACACGTGATTAAGAGCATTGCAGATTTTCTGCTGAATTCCAACCCTCTCTCAATTGAGATGATCTCAATACTAATTGTTGTAGGATTTATTGTTGGATTTATCAATACACTTGCAGGGATGGCATCGGCTCTCTCCTATGCCCTATTTATGGCTATGGGAATGCCCATCAACGTAGCAAACGGAACAACACGTGTCGGGATAATTTTACAGTTCGCCGCTTCATCTTTTCTTTTTAAAAAAAAGGGGCTTATTGATGTAAAGCTTGCATCAAAAGTTGCTGTCCCTATTGCAGTAGGCTCGATTGCAGGTGCAAACCTCGCTGCTCTTGTAAACACCCAAATAATGGAGGTTGTTATGGGGATAATGCTTCCATGTATGGCTATACTGCTTATATACAACCACAGGATTGAAAATAGTGGCAAAACCAAAAACCCATATCGTTGTGAACCGGGAAGATTCGGACCTCTTCAATTTACTCTTTTTTTTGTTATAGGTGCTTATGGTGGGTTTACCCATGCAGGTGTCGGGATACTTATTATATTCGGCTCGTTCTATTTTTTGGGTCTCGATATGTTACGTTCAAATGGCATCAAACAGTTTGCCGTGTTACTTTACACTCCCATAGCACTTGCAATCTTTATATGGCATGGGCAGATAAACTGGCCGGTTGCGCTTATCTACTCTATTGGAAATGTTTCCGGAGCAGTTGTCGCATCACGATTTGCATTTAAATGGGGAGCCATACTGGTTAACTATATGGTTGCGGCAGCAGTTTTCATGATGTCCTTCTGGCTTATATACAAACAGTTTACATAAAATGGAACAGACAATTAAAAACAGAGTCGTTATAGTAGTTCCTCTCTATTCAGATAGATTGTATGAGCATGAACTTCTATCGCTCTCCAGGTTAATGGATATTTTGGGCAACTTCCCGATAACTATTGTCAAACCGGAATCACTTCCCGAAAAGAGATTCAGAGAGCTCTACCCTACTCTTAAGTTTGAATCGTTTCCCGACAATTTTTTTAATGGAATTAAGGCCTACAACACCCTGATGATATCAGAGGCCTTTTATGAAAGATTTCTTGATTACGACTATATGCTTATTCATCAACTTGATGCATATATATTCCGAAATGAACTGTTACAGTGGTGCGATTATGGCTACGACTATATAGGTGCACCTTGGGTAAGAAGAGCAGTTTATGAGTACCCTCTGATTAAGTCATATATGAAATTTGAGAGGTGGGTTAACTCTAAGTTAGATAAACCGGACAGACAAGATCTATATAACAGAGTCGGCAATGGTGGTCTCTCTTTAAGAAGAGTAAGAAGCCACTATGAAGCCACAATAAAATGCAGAAAGGCCATTGAAATATACACTCAGGCAAAACAGTATCATCTCTATAATGAAGATGTCTTCTGGTCTGTTGAGGTAAATAGATGGCTGGACCAACCATTCAGATATCCCGATTATATAAAGGCATTAGGCTTCTCATTCGACAAACACCCAAAATACTGCTATAAACTTACAGGTCAAAAATTGCCATTCGGTTGCCATGCATGGAACAGAAGCCATGTAATAAAATTCTGGGAACAGCATATCTACTAAATTAAGAGCTAATATATCAAGGAGTTATCCTCAATTGAGATGATCGATTGAGGATGAGTCGTTCTTATATTTATTTTTTTGGTGTATAATATTTTTTAT
>CAZCXB010000071.1:0-9740 GCA_964502485.1 uncultured Muribaculaceae bacterium
CGTCAATTGAGGCGCGAATATCGTTATTATTCAATAAATCTACAACTTTTTTTGCATAATCGTTGTACTTTTCACTTATAGGGAGCACCACAGCCTGTTCAGGAGTGAGCCATAAAGGGAACTTTCCACCTGTATGTTCTATCAATACAGCCACAAACCTCTCCATAGATCCGAATGGTGCCCTGTGTATCATAACAGGTCTGTGTTTCTTATCATCAGCACCAACATACTCCAATTCAAATCTTTCCGGAAGGTTATAATCAACCTGAATAGTTCCAAGCTGCCACTTTCTTCCTATTGCATCCCTAACCATAAAGTCCAGTTTCGGACCGTAAAATGCTGCCTCTCCTGTCTCTATAACAGTTTTCAACCCCTTTTCGGCTGATGCTTCGATTATTGCCCTCTCTGCCTTTTCCCAGTTTTCGTCACTTCCGATATACTTCTCTCCGTTATTAGGATCCCTTAGAGATATCTGAGCAGTAAAGTCTTTAAAATCAAGTGTTTTAAAGATGTATAACACTATATCTATAACCTTAATAAACTCCTCCTTGAGCTGGTCCGGACGACAGAAAATATGCGCATCATCCTGAGTAAATCCCCTCACCCTTGTCAATCCGTGAAGCTCCCCGCTCTGCTCATATCTGTAAACCGTTCCAAACTCTGCCAATCTTAGTGGCATATCTTTGTAAGATCTTGGCTTTGTCTTGTATATTTCGCAATGGTGAGGACAGTTCATTGGTTTTAAAAGAAACTCTTCGCCCTCCTGAGGAGTGTGAATTGGCTGAAATGAGTCTTTGCCATATTTTGCGTAGTGACCAGATGTTACATAGAGCTCTTTTTGTCCTATGTGAGGAGTCATAACAGGCAAATAACCATGTCTTTTCTGCACAACTTTAAGGAAGTTCTCAAGTCTCTCGCGTAGCATAGCCCCCTTTGGTAACCATAGAGGAAGACCCTGTCCCACTCTTTGTGAAAACGCAAATAGTTCAAGCTCCTTTCCTACCTTTCTGTGATCTCTCTTCTTTGCCTCTTCAAGCATTACAAGATATTCATCAAGTAGCTTTTTCTGAGGAAATGTTACGCCATAAATGCGTGTAAGCATCTTGTTTTTTTCGTCACCTCTCCAGTATGCTCCGGCAATAGAAGTGAGTTTAACCGCTTTAATAACAGATGTATCTGCAAGGTGAGGACCTCTGCAAAGATCGGTAAATGTTCCATTTGTATAGAAAGAGATAGTGCCATCTTCCAGATCTTTAATCAACTCACACTTGTACTCATCTCCTTTATTTGAGTAGACACTCATTGCCTCCTCCTTACTGATCTCTCTACGGACAAACTGCTGCTTCTCTCTTGCGAGTTCAACCATCTTCTCCTCAATGCTTTTGAGATCTGACTCGGTTATCTGTCTCTCTCCACTATCTACATCGTAATAAAAGCCCGTCTCAATGGCTGGTCCGATGCCAAACTTAATTCCGGGAAAAAGCTGCTCAAGAGCCTCGGCCATCAGATGTGAAGAGGAGTGCCAAAAAGTGCTTTTTGCCTCCTGATCTTCCCATTTATGAAGCTTAATTCTTGAATCTTGTGTAATAGGCCTGTTAATCTCATATATCTGAGAATTTACAGTTGCTGCCAATATCTCTGAGGCCAATCTTGGGCTTATTGAATTTGCAATTTCAAAGGGAGTTATCCCATTGTTGAACTGGCGAACACTGCCATCGGGGAAAGTAATATTTATCATCTCTTAGTTCTATGTCTAAACAATTGGCAAAGATAATCATATTTTCAAAACAAATCTATATTTTGACAGATTGGCATTTTTAGCTACTTTTGATAAATAATCCGAATTACATTAGGTTTTCCACATATTTTAACTCTGATAAATTTACACAATATGCAATCTAACAAATGGAGCAAAGCAGCAACATACGGACTGTTGCTTGCACTAATTACAATCGTCTATCAACTGGTTTTAACAGTTATAGAGCCGGGAACAGCAATAAAACTGATCCTGTGGGTTATGAAATTTGCCGGAAGCTTATGGCTTCTCCATTTCTTTATTAAGGAGCATGCCTCCTCATTTGATCTGTTCACCTATAAAGATGGGTTTAAATTCGGGTTTATGATATCCCTTCTCTCCTCTGTTGTTTGTGCAGCCTATATGTTTCTTCATTTTGCGGTTTTATTCCCCGATTCTATAGCAGAACAGATGGAGGCTGCAATGGCTATGATGCAGTCATCCAATCCGGACGCATTGGATGCTTTTGCAAGTATTGAGGATCAATTCCCTCAGATTATGTTTGTGATTATACTTGTTTACAACACAATTTTTGGTGTTATCGCCTCATCAATAATGGCAAACTACACCAAAAAGGGAGATATCTTCTCATCATCTGCCCAGGAATAGTCTATGGATCTCTCAGTTGTAATATCAGTCTTTAATGAAGAGGAGTCTCTTGGAGAGCTTGTTCCATGGATAGAGAGAGCTCTCGAAGGAAGTAATCTTAGATATGAGATAATTCTTATAGATGACGGAAGCACAGACTCATCCTGGGATATAATTGAGAAGCTCTCTTGTACCTATCCTGTAAAAGCTATAAGCTTCAGAAGAAATTACGGAAAATCAGCAGCTCTTTTCTGTGGATTTGAGATAGCATCGGGAGATATTGTGGTGACTATGGATGCAGATCTCCAGGATAGTCCGGAGGAGATTCCGGAGATGATATCAATGTTAAGGGAACAAAATCTGGACCTTGTATCCGGATGGAAAAAGAAGCGGTATGATGGGATTTTCACCAAGAACATACCTTCCCGCATCTATAACGCTACCGCAAGAAGAGTTACCAAAATCAAGCTTCATGATATGAATTGCGGACTTAAGGCATACCGAAAGGATGTTATTAAGAATATTGAAGTTTATGGTGAGATGCACCGGTATATTCCCTATCTCTCCAAGAGTGCCGGGTTTTCCGCTATTGGGGAGAAGATTGTTAAACATCAGCCAAGGAAATTCGGGAAGAGTAAATTTGGGAAGAGCCGTTTTGTTAACGGATTTCTCGATTTGCTTACACTTTGGTTTCTCTCGAGATTCGGAAAGAAGCCAATGCACTTTTTCGGGCTTTTTGGCTCTCTGACTTTCTTTACAGGAGCTCTAACATCTCTCTATCTGATTTTCGAGAAGATATCAAGCCAATCTAAAGGACTACCATTCAGAGCCGTAACAGAGCAACCACTCTTTTATGTATCTCTTGTTGCTTTAATAATAGGGGTTCAACTTTTTCTTGCAGGTTTTATTGCGGAGCTTGTCTCAAGAAACAGCAGTGAACGCAACCACTATAAAGTAAAAAAAAGAATCTGATTCTAAGCTAAAATTATTTTTATTTAATTTATTTTTTGTATTTTCACAAAAATTTTACAACTATGATTAAAACTTACTCTTTTCCCAGTGTATACGAATCAACCTTGAGGGATTTCTCGACAAGCAACGACCCGATTCTCGGCTTCTCTAAATTAAAATTCGAAGGCGATAATTATCTTGTTGGACTTCAGGCTCTTAACGAAGGCGTCTCCCCTCATAAATCTATAAATGCTTCTCCGGAAGATGTAGATTACAAAATTATTACTCAATCGGCACTTCTTCTTGCAGGAAACTCCGTTAAAGGAGATGTAAAGAATGGAAAAATGCCAAAAATGGTTGTAACAAGCGGATTCCCTTACGCAACATATCAATTCAACAAAGATGGAGCAGTTGAATACTATAAGGAGGAGAAGATTATAACTTATTATAAAGCAGACGATAACGGATCGCTAACTTCGGAGCAAAGGGTAATAAACGTAGCTTCCGTAAATATTATTCCGGAGCTTGTAGGTTGTGACATAGCTGTAAGAAAAGGAGACCAGCCTGTTGATGGAAACTTTATACTAATAAGTCTCGGATACGGAACCTGCGAAGGAGCAGTAAGTACTCCTGACGGTATTACAACAAGATCGTTCTTCAGTACTCACGGAATTAGTTACCCCGTAAATGTATTTACACAGGAGCTTAGTAAGCACACCTACCTTAAACTAAGAACCGAACATCAGATAGATCATCTCTTCGCTAAAGGATTTATGTTTGTAGATCGTAAAAGAAGAGATTTCGGAGATGAGAAGAAGCTTGCAATCAACATGTACTACAACAACGTAATCTCTCCCACTATCAGAAGGTTTATTACTGACGAAGATTTTGAAAACTGCCCTAAGATGGTTCTTGTTGGAGGCGGTGCTCACCATAAAGACCTTGTAGATCTTTTCAATGCTGAGTTTGGAGAGTTCTGCACAATCTCAATATTCAGTTCACCTGAAAAGTGCGCATCCATAGGGTATGCACTCTATTCAAAATCCTCTGTTGAGACATCTGATGGAGATAGCTTCTCTTTCTCACCTGGAGGAAGCGAAGACAAAGCTGTTTATGTTGGAATTGACATAGGAAATGCTAACACATGCGTAGCAGTTATGAGTAACTCGTTCTAGACTATCCTTAAAATAATACCCTGATACTATTTGATTGGAGATCTCTCTACAAACAGTATCAGGGTATCTCTTTTATAGTTCTCTATGAATTCTGCTGAGCCTTCTGATTCTCTTCAAACTCATCCTCTGTAATCATCTTACAAGATCCATTGAACACGCCACCCTCTTCAATAAATATCTTCTGACAGGCAATCTTCCCTTTAATTAGCCCACTTTTTCTTAAACCAAACGATTCTCTAACAAGCACTTTACCATCAAGATCTCCCCAAACGTCACAGCTTTTGGCTATTACCTCCCCAACGAATCTGGCACTCTCTCCTATAACAAGGCGTCCGGTAGTTGTAAGTTTTCCTTCATAAATCCCATCAATTCTTATATCAGAAAGTGAGCTGATTGTTCCATGAAATTCGGTACCGGTTGAGATTCTGTTAACTTCGTTAACTTGGTTTGTGGCATCATTCCTTGACATAGTTTTAAGTTTAAATGTGTATAACCTCACCGTGAGAAGATGCTGCAGCCTCCATAATGGCCTCGCTCATTGTTGGATGAGGGTGAATTGAATGAATTAAATCTTTGGCAGTAGCTCCCATTTTTCGGGCAACAACTATACCTGAGAGCATCTCGGTAACGTTAGCTCCTATCAGATGTGCTCCTAATATCTTATCGCTCTCTTTATCTATGAGGAGTTTTACAAAACCATCCCTCTCTCCGGCCGCTGACGCCTTCCCACTTGCAGTAAAAGGGAACTTTCCGGTTTTGTACTCTATACCCCTCTCTTTAAGCGCTCTCTCTGTTAGTCCTACAGATGCAATCTCGGGAGTAGTATATGTACAGGCAGGTATGTTGTCGTAATCCGGTGGTATAGCATCCAACCCTGCAATCTTCTCTACACAGCATATTGCTTCTGCAGAAGCTACATGTGCAAGTGCCGGTGTAGCTATTACATCTCCAATCGCATAAATTCCCTTAATATTTGTTTCAAAAAACCTATCAACTACAATCTTTCCTCTTTCGGTCACGACTCCGCACTCTTCCAAACCAAGATTTTCGGTATTCGGAATAACACCGACAGCAGATAATACCAGATCGGCGGTTATTTTTTCCTCTCCCTTTTTACCCTCTACTGTTAACACACATCCACTTCCTGAGGTATCAACACCCATCACCTTTGCTGATGTCATAATCTTTATTCCCATCTTTCGGAAAGAGCGGCTAAGTTGGGCAGAGACCTCATCGTCTTCGAGAGGTACAATTGATGGGAGATATTCAACAATAGTTACTTCACAACCCATTGATCTATAGAAGTATGCAAACTCACTACCGATTGCCCCCGACCCAATAACAGCAATACTCTCAGGAAGCTTTTCCGGCACAAGGGCGTGTCGGTAAGATATTATCTTCTCTCCATCCACCGGAGCAAAAGGTAAAGAGGCAGCCCTTGCACCTGTTGCAACAATAATATTTTTTGCCTCCGCAAAACTCTTCTCGCCATCCGGCCCGGTTATCTCTACTCTACCGGCTCCGGTAATTTTACCGGTACCTGTTATTACATTAACGCGGTTTTTCTTAAACAGATACTCTATTCCCCTACTCATTCCGGAGGCAACGTTTCTGCTCCTTTCAACAATCTTACCCAAATCAGGTTTGATCTCCCCCTCAATAATAAAACCGTAATCTAAATGATTCTGTGCATAATGCAGGGCCTGAACACTCTTTAACAGCGCCTTAGTTGGAATACATCCCCAATTAAGACAAACTCCCCCCAGCTCCGCTTTCTCTATGACGGCAGTATTCATTCCAAGCTGAGACGCTCTGATTGCTGCGACATATCCACCCGGGCCGGAACCTATAACTATAAGATCATACATAATAATCGACTTATTTTTATTTATTCATTTGCACCATGGCAATTCTTATATTTTTTCCCGCTTCCGCATGGGCAAGGGTCATTTCTTCCGGCCCTCTTCTCTACATGAACCGGTGCCTGAGATTTAGGCTCTCCCGAAGATGTCATTAAATCTGACCTTGAAGTCTGCATATTGCTGAGATCGGTCTTTCTCCTCTGCTCCTGACGAAGTGTAACGGGATCTTTCTGAGCCTCCCTTAGTGGGATATGGGCTTTTAACAAAAATGCAAGTACATCTTTGTTTACTTTGTCTAACATTGTTTGGAAAAGCTTGAAACTCTCAAACTTATAAATCAATAGTGGATCCTTTTGTTCATATGTTGCATTCTGAACAGATTGCTTAAGATCGTCCATCTCCCTTAGGTGCTCTTTCCAATACTCGTCGATCATCATTAGGGTTATGCTCTTGTTCATGGATCTTGCAATCTCACGACCTTCGCTCTCATATGACCTCTTTAAGTTTACGATAATCTGCATAACCTTGGCTCCGTCGCCAACAGGAATTGCAATATTATCGTAAGTGGCACTCTGAGTTTCGTATATCTGCTTAACAATAGGCCATGCATGCCCTACCAGTGTATCTACCCTTCTCTTATAAACACTCTGAACATTTTCTAAAAGCTTATCACTAACCTGATCTGAGGTTGCAGATTGATAGAATGACTCATCCATACCCGGCTCCAACGAGAGCTGGCGAATTGTCTCAAGAGAGAAATCTTCATAAGGTACAGAGCCGTGAGTGTTCGAAACTATAGATTCACAATAGTCTGTCATCATGTTCTGTATATCAACATCTATCCTCTCTCCGTAAAGTGCGTTCCTTCTTCTTGTATAGACAACCTCTCTTTGAGAGTTCATAACATCATCATATTCAAGGAGTCTCTTCCTTATACCAAAGTTATTCTCCTCAACTTTACGCTGAGCTCGTTCTATTGATTTAGAGAGCATAGAGTGTTGAAGAACCTCACCCTCTTTCATCCCCATCTTATCTACAAGTCCGGCAATTCTCTCAGAGCCGAAAAGTCGCATCAAGTCATCTTCAAGTGAGACAAAGAAACTGGAAGATCCGGGATCTCCTTGACGACCGGCACGCCCCCTAAGCTGTCTGTCAACTCGTCTTGAGTCATGTCTCTCTGTGCCTATTATCGCAAGACCACCAGCCTCCTTTACCCCGCTGCCCAACTTTATATCCGTACCCCTACCTGCCATGTTCGTTGCAATAGTTACAGATCCGGCCTGACCCGCCTCTGCTACAATCTCGGCCTCCTTTGCATGCTGCTTTGCATTTAGTACGTTGTGCTTTATTCCTCTCAGTTTTAGCATTCTGCTTAACAATTCGGATACCTCAACAGATGTAGTACCAACCAGAACCGGCCTGCCCTTCTTTGTCAACTCTACAATCTCATCAATAACAGCATTGTACTTCTCTCTTTTTGTCTTATAAATAAGATCCTCAAGATCTTTTCTTACAACGGGACGGTTTGTAGGAATTACAACTACATCAAGCTTATAGATTGACCAAAACTCACCTGCCTCGGTTTCGGCTGTCCCGGTCATACCTGCAAGTTTATGGTACATACGGAAATAGTTCTGAAGAGTGATTGTAGCAAATGTCTGTGTAGCCGCCTCTACTTTAACAGACTCTTTTGCCTCTATTGCCTGGTGAAGTCCGTCAGAGTAGCGTCTTCCCTCAAGAATACGACCTGTCTGCTCATCTACAATCTTGATCTTATTATCCATTACAACATACTCCACATCCTTTTCAAACATGGTGTACGCTTTAAGCAACTGATTTACAGTGTGAACTCTCTCACTTTTGATTGCATACTCGCCCAGCAAAAGATCTTTTGCAGCAAGTTTCTCTTTTGGATCAATCTCTCTCTTCTCTATCTCAGCTATCTCAGAACCAATATCGGGAAGGACAAAGAAGTTACTGTCACTTACATTTTTTCCTATAAGATCGTGCCCCTTATCTGTCAACTCTACAGATCTTTGCTTCTCATCAATCACAAAAAAGAGATCGTCGGTAACAATATGCATCTGCTTGTTATTGTCCTGCATATAGAAGTTCTCGGTCTTGAGAAGAGTCTGCTTCATACCGGATTCACTAAGGTATTTGATAAGCGGATTATATCTTGGTAACCCCTTGTGAGCCCTTAGTAACAGTTTGCCACCCTCCTCTTCGTTCCCCTCGGATAGTCTCTTTTTGGCCTCGTTGAGCAGTTGAGTTACAAGTGATCTCTGTGCACTGTATAGGCGCTCAACAATTGGTTTATACTCATTAAACTGCTGCTCGTCGCCTTTAGGAACCGGCCCTGATATTATTAGCGGTGTCCTTGCATCGTCAATCAAAACGGAGTCAACCTCATCTACAATTGCAAAGTGATGTTTTCTCTGAACCAGATCTTCCGGATTAATTGCCATGTTATCTCTCAGATAGTCAAAGCCGAACTCGTTATTTGTACCGAATGTAATATCTGCCTTGTATGCTGCCTTTCTCTGTTCTGAGTTGGGTTGATGCCTATCTATACAATCCACTTTAAGACCATGGAACTGGTATAGAGGTCCCATCCACTCCGAGTCACGTTTGGATAGATAGTCGTTGACTGTTACGATATGAACACCTTTACCTGCGATAGCATTAAGAAAGACCGGAAGTGTTGCAACAAGTGTCTTTCCCTCTCCTGTACCCATCTCTGCAATCTTCCCCTGATGAAGGGCTACCCCCCCAATAAGCTGAACATCGTAGTGTACCATATCCCAAACAATCTTGTTTCCTCCCGCCATCCAGCTATTCTGCCATATTGCAGTATCGCCCTCAATAGTCACAAAATCGTGCTTAGCTGCTAAATCTCTATCTGATTGTGTAGCTTTTACACGGACTGATGTGTTCTCTTTGAATCTTCTTGCTGTTGATTTCATTACTGCAAAGGCATCCGGGAGAATCTCAAGAAGCACCTCCTCTATCTTTTCGTCAATACTTTTGGTTAGCTTATCAACCTCTTTGGCAATCTCCTCCTTCTCACCAACCTCTATCATAACATCGTCAAGTCTTGCCCTGAGTGATTTTTTTTTCTGCTCATCCTCTGCAATCCTCTCCTGAATAACCCTTCTAAGTCTATTGCTCTCTTCTCTTAAATCATCATTTGTCAGCTGATCTATACGTATATATGCCTGCAGTGCCTTCTGCACGTATGGTTGTATCTCTTTAATATCTCTTTCTGACTTTGTACCGAAGAATCTCTTCAACACACCTGTAATAAATGCCATTATATAATAATTTTTAGTTCTAAACAGTATCCGGGGGTAGTAGCTCTATTAAAAC
>CAZCXB010000072.1:0-9657 GCA_964502485.1 uncultured Muribaculaceae bacterium
AATTGCAAATATAATAATTTTGATATTTTTGACACTCAACATTTTCATCGGTTCAACAAAATCATTACTGAGATGTTATACAATCTATTGAGTTAATTTTTTACAAATATAATCCAGATAAGAATGTTTAATGAATATAATCCATTGAGTGGTACTATCTTTCAAGTAATTGATAACAATGGTAAGGTTATCAATAAGAGATGGATGCCGGAAATAAGCGACCAAAAACTGATAAAAGTATATAAAGATATGCTTTTTGCGAGAGTTGCCGATCTACAGATTGTCTCATATCAGCGTCAAGGCAGAATTTTTACCTATCCACCAAATTATGGTCAGGAGGCTATTGCAGGAGCGGCTGGTGCTTTGATAGAGGATAAGGACTGGATGGTTCCTGCATTTAGAGAGATGGGAACCATGCTTGCAAAGGGGGTTTCACTTAAAGAGCTCTTCTTATATTTTATGGGGTACGAAGATGGTTCAAACTTCAAAAAGGCAAAATTTACTCTCCCGATAAGCGTGCCTATTGCTTCCCAGCTTGTTCATGCAGCCGGAATCGGCTATGCCGTTAAGTATAACAAAGAGGATAAGGTTGTCTATGCTTTTGTTGGTGACGGTGGTACCTCGGAAGGTGATTTTCATGAGGCTGTAAACTTTGCAGGTGTGTGGAAGGTTCCGGTAATATTTATCATACAGAACAATCAATATGGTATATCTACTCCAACCCGGCTTCAGACAGCATCTGACTCTCTCGCTATTAAAGCTGTAGCTTATGGTGTAAAAGGAATCCAGGCAGACGGAAATGACCTGCTCGCAATGTACAAAGTATTGGAGGAGGCGGTAAAGATTTGCCGTTCAGGGGAAGGTCCCGTTCTGATTGAAGCTGTTACATATCGTAAGGGAGCGCATACAACCTCCGATGACCCTACCAAATATAGAACAAAAGAGGAGGAGCAGGAGTGGGATAAGAAGGATCCTTTAAAGCGGCTGAAGTTATATCTTAAGTCAAAAAAATTGTGGAGCGAAGAGGAAGAGGAGAAGATAATCCCGCAATTTAAAGAGGAGGTTGATAGACAATTTATTGAGGCAGAGAATTATGGCCCTTATCCTAAGGAGGATATATTTAAATATCTTTATGCAGAGACTCCGGATGACCTCCGCGAACAGGAGAGTCAGTACGATCGCTTTCTGCAATGGAAAGCAGCAAGGGTTAAGTAATAATTAAAAAGGAGTTTAAAAAATGAAAATAATGAATATGGTCAATGCAATCAATGATGCATTGGATATAAAGCTTGCAGAAGATAAAAGTGTTATTGTATATGGAGAGGATGTGGGTGTTGAGGGTGGAGTGTTCAGAGTAACAGAGGGTCTTCAGCAAAAATATGGTGAACAGAGGGTCTTTGACTCTCCTCTGGCAGAGTCCGGTATTGTCGGGACAGCTGTGGGAATGGCTGTCGCAGGTTTAAGGCCTGTGGTTGAGATGCAGTTCTGCGGTTTTATCTACCCCGCTTTTAATCAGATAATAAGCCATGCTTCTCGTATGCGCAACCGTTCAAGAGGAGCGTTTGAGACCCCAATGGTTATAAGAATGCCATATGGAGGGGGTATCAATGCACTTGAACACCATAGTGAAAGTATGGAGTCAATATTTGGTCATATCCCCGGACTAAAGGTAGTAGTACCCTCAACACCTCATGATGCTAAAGGGATGCTGATATCTGCGATAGAGAGTAATGATACAATTTTGTATATGGAGCCTAAAAGAATTTACCGTGCTATAAAACAAGAGGTTGAAGAGGGGAAATTTACAATCCCTCTCGGAAAGGCAAACGTTCTTACTCAGGGATCTGATATTACTGTTGTAGCATATGGTGCAATGGTAAGAGAGGTGCAGAAAGCAATGATAATGGCAAAGGAGGCAGGAATCAGTGTAGAGCTGATTGATCTAAGGTCAATCTATCCTATCGATAGAGAGACAATAGCAAAATCTGTCAGAAAAACAGGCCGTATAATCACAGTGACAGAGGGACCTCGCACCTATGGAGTTGGATCGGAGATCAGCCAGATTGCTATTGAGGAGGCGTTTCTCCACCTTGAGGCACCCCCTTCAAGAGTTTCGGGCTTTGATGTTATTGTACCGCTTCCAAAGGGTGAGCACCACTATATGCAGGATCCTTATAAGATTTTTTATGAAATTGAAAGAGTAGTAAAGTATTGAAATTATGAGATATATTTTTAAATTTCCAGATATCGGCGAGGGTCTTGAAGAGGGCATAATTGTCGAGTGGCATGTAGAGAAGGGACAATCTGTAAAGATGGGTGACCCTTTGGTGACAATGGAGACAGATAAGGTTGTAACTGCAATTCCATCTCCTAAGGATGGAGTCATAGCTGCAAAATTCGGAAAAGAGGGTGAAGTTATTCATGTAGGATCTGCTTTGGTAGAGATTGATATTGCCGGAGTAGATGGGAAAGATGCAGTAGAGGAGGCATCTAAACCCCTCTCAGAGAAGAAGAGTATTGAGCCTATTGAGGAGGAAGAGGGTGCGGGAGTTGTTGGAACTCTTGAGGTTGCTGGGAATAGCATGGTTCTCTCTGCAAGCAAAGAGGGTGTAAAGCAAACTTCAGGAGAGACAACCAAAGAGAGAAGAGTTCTTGCAACACCTGTGGCTAGAGCTATGGCTAAGGATCTTTCCATTGATATAAACATTATTAGGGGAACAGGTCCCGGAGGAAGAGTAACCAAGGATGATATCATTAACTATAGAAGTGATGTTCATAAATCACCTCCTGTTTCATCACCTGTTAATACTCTCTCAAAGGCTGAGAGCAATATGAGAGTTGAGATCGAACCACTTTCACAGATTAGAAAGACCATAGCAAAAAACATGTTACAAAGCAAGCATAATGCTGCTCATATGACTGTATTTGAAGAGGTTGAAATTTCTGAGTTAGAAAGAATCAGAGAGAGATATAAAGCTGAGATGCTGAGAGAGGGTACTAAGCTTACATATCTTGCATTTATAGTTAAAGCAACAGCAATGGCTTTAAAAAAATTCAGATCTCTCAACTCTGAGATGGATACAGAGGGAGGTAAAATGATTTATAAGTATTACTACAACATAGGAATTGCAACAGATACCGAGAAAGGGCTTGTTGTTCCCGTAATAAGAGATGTTGACAAGCTCTCTATTAAAGATATTGCCAATTATATAGTTACTCTTTCTCAAAAGGCGAGGGAGGGAAAACTGACACTTGAAGAGATGAGGGATGGTACCTTTACTATAACCAGTTACGGAAGTATCGGCGGCCTGTTTGCTGTTCCGGTAATAAACTACCCTCAGGCAGGAATTCTGGGAGTGGGAAGGATAAATAAAAAACCTGTAGTGATTGGTGATAAGATTGTTCCCGGGTTGGTGCTGCCACTTTCACTTAGTGTAGATCACAGAATTGCCGATGGCGGTGAAACGGCAAGGTTTATCAACACAATTATGGGATATCTTTCTGATCCCGTATCTCTTTTAATGGATTAAAAACGGAGGTTTGTTATGTATGATTTAATAGTTATAGGTTCAGGTCCTGCAGGATATGTTGCAGCAATACGTGCAGGACAGGTTGGCCTCAAAACAGTGATTATTGAGAGAGACTCAATTGGAGGAATGTGCCTTAACTGGGGTTGTATTCCATCTAAGTCAATTATGGAGAGCGTAAAGTTGTATCAGAGAGTATCAAAAGATGCAGCCAGGTTCGGAATTGACGGAATTGACAAAAAACAGCTCTCTTTTAATTGGAATAAAGCTGTAAAGAGATCGGATGGAATTGTAAAGAAGCTTACATCCGGAGTTGAGTTTCTACTTACTAAAAGTGGTGTTGAGATAATTAAAGGTAGTGCTAAGATAGTATCTAAGAGCTCAGTTTTGGCAGACAACCGTCTTATTGAGGGTAAAAATATCATTATTGCTACCGGATCTTCTTCAAAGAGTATTATATCTGACTATGAAGGGCTTGTAGTTAATCCCAAGGAGCTTTTTACAGAGAGATCTATTCCCGCCAATATTGTGGTTGCTGGCAAATCCCCTGTAGCAATTGAAATTGCACAGGCATTTGGAATGATGGATAGAAGTGTTACCATAATATCTGATAGTGATATAATAATGCCTAAGGCAGATATATGTATCCGTGAATTTATGGAGAATAAATTAAAGAAGGATAAAATAAAGGTTTTCTATAATAAGGGGTTATCTGATATTAACGGCAAGTGGAGAGATGGAGTTTTAAATAATGATGGGGATGAGATTGCATGTGATATGATTGTAAATGCTATGGATAGAAAAGCAAATCTTATTGATTCAGATATCTCTATAGAGACAGAGGATGGTTTCATCAAAGTCGATGACTTTTTTGAGACATCTGTTAAGGGGATTTTTGCAGTTGGAGATGTAAACGGTATAAGCATGTACGCCCATGTAGGATCTGCACAGGGGCTTAATGTGGTTAACAGAATAAGGGGGATTGACGAAAAGCTGGATATGCTTAAAATCCCACTTAATATGTATACCGTACCTGAAGCTGCCCAGATAGGAAGAACAGAGGAGGAGATAAAGGTTGCGGGATATGATTACAAGATTAGTGAATTTCCATTATCTGCAAACGGAAAAGCTCAAACAGAGGGAAGTACAGAGGGGTTTGTACGGATTCTATCCGAAACAAAATATGGAGAGGTTCTTGGAGTTCAGATTATTGCACCTAATGCAACAGATATGATCAATGAAGCATCTGCATATATGCAACTTGAATCTACTGTTTATGATATTGCCCGCACAGTTCATACTCATCCTACTGTTTCGGAGGTTTTTATGGAAGCCGGATTTGAGGCTGTAGACAGAGCTATACATAAATAGTTAGTAGAAAGTGGAGATATCTTCTGATAACTATCTGCTTTATAACCTTCCCGACTTGGAGGTTATGAAATCTGATTCGCTGTTTGAGTACTCAATATGGCAACCGGATAAGCTATACATAGTTCTTGGAAGGGCAAATACTCCGGAGAGATCAATATTTACAGATATTGCTCAAAAAGACGGAGTAAATATAATTAGAAGAGATACAGGGGGAGAGAGTGTAGTGCTCTCTCCAGGTATGCTTGTATTCTCATCTAAAATTACACTACTAAAACATGAGAGACCTGGTACTATCTTTAGAATAATCAATGATCAGCTTATTAACAGTTTTGAGAGAGTTGGAGTGAAGGGATTATATTCAAAAGGGATTTCAGATTTATCCGTCAACAACAGAAAAGTTCTTGGTTCTTCAATGTATCTAAAGGGAAAAACACTCTTTTATCATGCTGTCCTTAATATAAAAGAAGATGTATCAATTATTTCCAAGTATCTTAAGCATCCAAAAAGAGAACCCGATTACAGAGGTGGAAGATCTCATAATGAATTTATTACCTCATTGCATAAAGAGGGAATCCTATTTGATAACTCCACTCTCAAAGAGGCTATTTCTGATGCTTTTAATAAAATATATACTATTCTTGGTGAAAATATGAAATAATTTTCATATCTTTGCAGCTATTTCTACAAAGTCGTTGTTATTTATTACACCGTTTTTGTATAAAATAACTAACAACGCAATCATCGTAAATAAAATTAATGACATTTAACGAACTACAGATTATCGAGCCTATTCTTAGAGCCTTGGTAATAGAGGGTTATTCCACCCCGACACCAATCCAGGAACAGGCGATACCAATTCTTCTTAAAGGCGGAGACATACTGGGATGTGCTCAGACAGGCACAGGAAAAACAGCCGCATTCTCGATCCCTATTCTCCAGAAACTCTCGCAACAGGGAGAGCCGGAAGTCTATTTAGGGAAGAAAAATAAGAGAAGCAGAAAGAGGATTAAAGCCCTTATATTAACACCTACAAGAGAGCTTGCAGCTCAAATCGGTGATAGTTTTACAAGTTATGGTAAATTCACATCACTTAAGCACACTGTAATTTATGGTGGTGTAAGACAACGATCTCAGACTGACGCACTAAGAAACGGTGTTGATATCCTGATTGCTACACCTGGTCGCCTATTAGATCTTGTTAATCAGGGGTATGCCGATTTAAGACATGTCGAATTCTTTGTTCTTGACGAAGCTGACAGAATGCTTGATATGGGATTTATAACAGACATTAACAGAGTAATAGACTTGATTCCACAGAACAGGCAGACTTTGCTCTTCTCTGCTACAATGCCTGTTGAGATTTCAAGTCTTGCTGAATCTCTACTACATAATCCGGCAAAGGTCTCAGTAATTCCGGAGGCAGCGACAGTAGATCTTATTGATCAATATCTCTATTTTGCAGACAAAGGGAATAAAACTCCTCTTCTTATAGATCTGCTAAATGAGCAGAGTGTTCAATCTGCACTTATATTCTCAAGAACTAAACACGGAGCCGACAAACTCTCCAAGACCCTTACCAGGGCGGGTATAGACTGCGATGCAATACATGGTAATAAGTCTCAAAATGCCAGACAAAAAAGTCTTCTCGATTTTAAAAAGAAGAGAACCAGAGTGCTGGTTGCTACCGATATTGCTGCAAGAGGAATCGATATTAATCAAATATCTCATGTTATCAATTTCGACCTTCCTGAGTCTCCTGAAACCTATGTGCATAGAATAGGTAGAACAGGTAGAGCGGGTTATAGCGGAGTTGCCTTGTCATTTTGTGACTCGGGCGAACTTGGTCTTCTCAAAAGTATTCAGAAACTGATTGGTAAGGATATAAACGTAGTTAAGGGGCATGAATTTGAGTGTTCTGTTTGCCTTGGAAAGGTTGAAAGAATTCAAAAAAGCAAGGCTGGAGCTACTTTAAAGGAGAAGGTTACTGTCGAGAAAACGGACAACCACGGAGGTGGCCGCGATAAGAATAGAAGATCAAAAGGTGTTTTCTGGCAAAAAGGAAGACGTAGAAGCGCTTAATATTTAGTGCTATATAATCTAAGGCTGTCATATAATGGCAGCCTTTTTTTTGTATAATAATTTGGTTATGATTTGTATATTTGTAAAAGTTATGGATAGGTGGTTAATATGTACCTCATATGAAATTTAATCTTAAATCGTTCCGGTGGGCAGGAATACTCTTTTGCCTATTACTTTTACTTTGGTTTGTAATTAATTTAATTCAATCCTGCGTTACAGATCTGATACCCGATGAGTCGTATTACCATTTTTACTCCCAAAATCTTGCTTGGGGTTATTTCGATCATCCTCCACTTGTTGCATTAACTATTAAAATAAGCTCTCTTCTATTTGATAATGAACTTGGAGTTAGGTTTATGACTGTTGTTATTCAGTTGCTGACTCTGCTGGTAATCTGGAAGACTATTGACGACAGTGAGTTTGATTCCCGTAGTGTGCTTATGTTTTTTGGAATATCATCCTCAATAGTAATGTTTGTTGTCTACGGTTTTGTTACAACTCCAGACTCCCCTCTCCTACTGTTCACAGCTCTTTTCCTGTTTTCATATAAACGTTTCCTTGAAAGTGAGACTCCTTTAAACACTATTTTGATCTCAATTTCAATGGCTGGCCTTATTTACAGTAAGTATCAGGGTGCTCTTGTCATACTGTTTGTTATTCTATCCAACCCTAAGTTACTTCTGAATTTTAGATTTTGGTTATCCGGTCTCGCTGCTTTAGCTCTCCTGATTCCCCATATTGTGTGGCAGATAGATAATGATTTACCGTCATTTATGTATCACACTGTCGGTAGAGCCAAACCATTCCAGATTAAATATTTTCTTATCTATCTTCCCAACCAGATGGCTAATTTCAATCCATTTATATTGATACTTATAGCATATATTATTTTTAAAATCAGGCCTTCAAATCTCTTTAACAAGGCACTTTATACTATTATTGCAGGGATGATACTTCTGTTTTGGGGGAGTACATTCAGAGGTCATGCAGAGCCACAGTGGACTATTGCAGCATCTATTCCTATGATAATTCTTATTTATGGAGCAGGAAAATCTTTAAATGGAGTAAGAAAATACCTTAACAGATTTGTATATCCCTCTATAGCTCTCCTCTTTATTATGAGGATTATAATCTCTTGTGACTCTATCCCTATAAGACTTGAGTTCTATAATCAAGAGAGATGGGCAGAGAGCATAAAGGGTATCGCAGGTGATAGAGCCGTTATTTTTACTGATGGATATCAAAGGCCATCTACATATATGTTCTATACTAAAGAGGATGCTTTTACTGTTAATTCTGTCTTTTACAGGAGAAATCAGTATGATATCAATGATTACAAAAAGAGATTTCTCAATAGAAGTGTGATGATTGTAAGTGGTAAGAGTGATTCGCTATCTACTCCTTATCAGATATATGGCAATGATACAATTTATGTCAGGTTCTCTTCAAACCTGATACTAACATCTGATGTTGAGGTGTTGTTTAATGAAACTCATGGTAAAAGTTATAAAGCCGGTGAAGATTATTTAATTGATGTTAAGCTAAAAAACAAAAACGGTTATAGTATTAATCTCAATAGCAAAGAGTTTCCCTCCTATTTCAAAGTATTGCTTACAGATCCGAAAAAAGGGAGAATCAGTGTTGATGCAAAATTTTCTCCATATGTAGAGTTGCTTGAAGAGAGTGAAGAGATTGTAGGAAAAATTGCTTTTACAATTCCTGTAGATGTTAAACCTGGTAGTTACAGAGTGATGTTCTCAATTAAGACAGAGCCTTTCCGGGAGGGATTTAACAGTAAGAGTTTTAAAATCAATATCAAATAAGATGTGTTTTTATTTTAGACAGACTAAAGAGGCTCTTGAAGTTGCGAAGAGATTTAAGATTAATTTATTAGATGAAGATTTGGTAGTCAAATCATCATTGATAAATGGATTTACACATCCGGAATGTTCAGTAATAACAGATAGTGAACCTGATAGAATAAATAACTTTGAGTGGGGTCTTGTTCCGCTCAACTCAGACAGATCAATTCAAAAGTATACTCTTAACGCAAGAGTTGAGACTGTACATGAAAAACGATCTTTCAAAGCTCTGTTGAACAGCAGATGTCTTGTTATTGCAGATGGGTTTTATGAGTGGAAGGAGAGCGTTACAAAAAGCAGAGTTACAAAAGAGAGGTACCTGATTTCGTTACCTGATAGCTCCCTATTTGCCTTCGCAGGGTTATACTCATGTTGGAAATCTATATCTGACGATAAACAGATTAGCTCATTCACAATTTTGACAACTCAAGCAAATGAGGCTGTATCTTCTGTTCATAAGAGAAATCGGATGCCTGTTATCTTACATGAAGGAGATGAGCTTGACTGGCTCGATGGAAAAAACTATAGAGAGTTTGCTTTTCCATATTCCAGAGAGCTCACTATATCGGCAGATCCTGTGGCAGTACAATCAAATAGTAAAAGAGCCCGGCACGATAGTGACCGGACTCTTTTCTGATAATTAAAAATCTATTCAATATCGATCATTCTTACAGGCTTAGGCTTAGCCTCCTCTCTCTTTGGTATAATAACCTTTAGTATTCCGTTATCATACTTCGCTTTTATTTTTTCACTATCTACAGATGCAGGTAGTGAGAATGAGCGGCAAAACGACTGATAACTGAATTCACGCTTTGTAA
>CAZCXB010000073.1:0-9540 GCA_964502485.1 uncultured Muribaculaceae bacterium
ATTTAAATTCAATAAACTATGAACATCAAACCATTAGCAGACAGAGTTTTAGTTGAGCCAAAAGAGGCCGAAACAAAAACAGCAAGTGGATTGTATATCCCTGATACAGCTAAAGAGAAACCACAGCAGGGTAAAGTTGTTGCTACCGGTAGCGGTAAGAAAGATGAGCCTATGGAGTTAAAGGTAGGTGACGTTATTCTATACGGAAAATATTCCGGGACTGAGATTACTGTAGAGGGAAAAGAGTATCTTATGATGCGTCAGTCCGATGTACTTGCAGTTATCGGATAGTTAGATTCCTGATTCAAACCTTTAAATTTTAAAAATTATAAAATCAAGATAGTATGTCTAAAGAGATAAAATTCAACATTGAAGCACGCAACCTTATGAAAGAGGGTGTTGATGCACTTGCAAATGCAGTTAAGGTAACCCTTGGTCCAAAGGGAAGAAACGTGGTAATAGACAAGAAATACGGCTCTCCTCAGATTACAAAGGATGGAGTAACAGTAGCCAAAGAGATTGAACTTGAAGAGCGCTTTGCAAATATGGGAGCTCAGATGGTTAAAGAGGTCGCATCAAAGACAGCCGATCAGGCCGGAGATGGTACAACTACAGCAACTGTTCTTGCACAATCTATTATAAATGTAGGGCTTAAGAATGTTACTGCAGGTGCAAATCCTATGGACCTTAAGAGAGGTATTGATAAAGCTGTTAAAGCTGTTGTTGCCTCGCTTAAGAAGCAAAGCCAGTCAATAGGTGATGATATCACTAAGATAGAGCAGGTTGCTACCATATCTGCCAATAATGATTTTGAGATTGGGAAGCTTATAGCAGAGGCGATGAGCAAGGTAAAGAAAGAGGGAGTTATTACCGTTGAGGAAGCCAAAGGTACAGATACAGAGGTTAAAGTTGTTGAAGGTATGCAGTTTGACAGAGGTTATATCTCTCCTTACTTCATGACCAATCCTGAGAAGATGGAGGCTGTTCTTGAGAAGCCAATGATACTTATTACAGACAAGAAGATCTCTACAATGAAAGATCTTATGCCTGTTTTAGAACCTGTTGCACAAGGTGGAATGTCACTTTTAATTATTGCAGAAGATGTAGATGGGGAGGCTCTTGCAACACTTGTTGTAAATCGTTTACGTGGTACACTAAAGATTGCAGCAGTAAAAGCACCTGGCTTTGGTGACAGAAGAAAAGAGATGTTGGAAGATATCGCTATACTTACAGGAGGTACAGTAATTTCAGAGGAGAAGGGTCTTCGTCTTGACGCTGCCACTATAGATATGCTTGGCCGTGCAGACAAGGTATCCATCGATAAGGAGAATACTACAATTGTTAATGGCGCAGGTGAGAAGAGTGAAATTGAGAAACGTATTGCTCAAATTCGCAAACAGATGGAGACTACTACAAGTGACTACGACAGAGAGAAGTTACAGGAGCGTCTTGCGAAGCTTGCAGGGGGTGTAGCAGTACTGTATATAGGAGCAGCTACAGAGGTAGAGATGAAAGAGAAGAAAGACAGGGTAGATGATGCACTGAGTGCAACCAGAGCAGCTGTTGAAGAGGGTATAGTACCAGGAGGCGGAGTTGCTTATATCCGCGCAATTGAATCTCTAAAAGACCTTAAGGGAGACAATGATGATGAGAGCACAGGTATTGCAATAGTTGCAAGAGCAATAGAGGAGCCGATGAGGCTTATTGTAGAGAACTCGGGAATTGAAGGTAGCATTGTTATCCAAAAGGTTAAAGAGGGTAAGGATGACTTCGGGTTTAATGCAAGAACAGATAAATACGAGAATCTATACTCAACAGGAGTTATTGATCCTACCAAGGTAACAAGAGTTGCTCTTGAAAATGCAGCATCTGTAGCTGGTATGTTCCTTACTACTGAGTGTGTACTTGCAGAGAAGAAAGAGGAGAATCCTGCTCCAATGGGTAACCCGGGTATGGGTGGAATGGGTGGAATGATGTAATATTATTACGCTCTGATTTAAAAAGATACCATTGGTTATCTTAAATAGTAGAAGAGGTCTGTTAATTAAATGAAATTAGCAGACCTCTTCTTTTAATTAAACCCAAATAAAAGTCTGAATAACAATTTGAACATAGATCGAATTGATTTGTTCTCTATTTGGCTACGGAGATATATCTTAACAAAAAACCGGAAGTTAATAATCGGCTATTAAAAACAATAAAAAGATAAGACATTATGTTAAAAATTGGGGATAAAGCACCGGATTTTGCCGGAAATGACCAGGATGGAAATTCACTTAAATTAACTGACTTTAAAGGATTAAAACTTGTTCTCTACTTTTATCCAAAGGATAACACCCCGGGATGCACAGCTGAGGCTTGTGATTTGAGAGATAATTATGATAGGTTCCTATCGATGGGTTATAAAATTGTAGGAGTAAGCAAAGACAGCGAAAAATCGCATAAGGGATTCATAGAGAAGCACAACCTCCCTTTTCCTCTTATATCAGATATAAATGGAGATATATTGAGGAGTTACGATGCCTGGGGGAGAAAGAAGTTTTTGGGAAAGGAGTATGACGGAATCTTCCGAAAAACCTATATTATTGATGAGAATGGAGTTATCTCAAATATTATAGAGAAGGTAGATACAAAAAAACACTCAAAGCAAATTCTTGGGTAAAATCGACTTTATAAGGACAATGGCGATTTGAAACATGGATTAGGGTTAACCAACAATCCAGGCCATAACATGGTTTTCGAGGATTTCGTACGAGAGTTCAAAATCCTGCTCCTCTCCATCCTTATCTATAAAAACAGCCTGTAACTCCCCGGACTCTTTTGGGGTAAACCTTTTAATAAGCATTTGATTAGCAAAGTCTACATCGGTAAGTGACATCCTTTTATAAAGGGCCTCTTTAGCACTCCAGCAAATTGCAAGGTGAGTATTTCTCTGCTTGTCACTAATCATCTCTCTCTCTTGGTTTGAGAGAGCTCTCTTCTCTACAGCTGAGAAACTCCTCTCGAGAGACTCAATATCTACACCCACACTCTCTTCCGGATGGGTTAAAATAGAGACAAACCTGCTTGTGTGAGAAATACTTATCTCTGTAAGACTATTCTGAAGAAAGGGTCTACCGTTATCGTGATGACCAAGATAGACCTTTCCGTCAAAAAGCTCATTTAATAATGCCCTAACAGCAAGACGCTCACGTCTTCTGGATGAATTTTTAATCAAATGCAGCTCCTCAAGCTCCTCCTTTGGAACAGAGCTTAGTTTTAGCAGCTCCTCTTCACTCTCTGTTATGTCCCAAAGTGACAGAGTTGCTCCGTTTTCAAGTTCCCGGCTTAAAAAAAGTCCCATTTCAAATATAATTAACTAAGAATTTTCTCCCTTTATATTTAACTCAACCCTGTCTGACTCATCCGAGATTTCTCCGACAATCTCCTCTAATACATCTTCAAGAGTAACTATTCCGTCTGTACCTCCATACTCATCAACAACAACAGCAAGGTGTATCTTCATCTGTCTGAACTCCTCAAGTAGATCATTTATCTTTTTACTCCCCGGGACAAAGTATGCCTTCCTTATCAGTTTATGCCAGTCATAGTCCTGTATATTATCCTTAATGTAACCTACAAGATCCTTTACATAAAGGAACCCTTTAACTCTATCCAGATTGCTCTCATAGACAGGCAATCTCGAATATCCGCACTCTATAGCTCTCTCAATGACCTCAGAAGAGGTTAGGGATGTATTAAGAGCAGATACCTCTACCCGTGGCCTCATTATTTCACTTACGCAAGTTCCGGACAACTCAACTATGCTTTTTAACAACCTCTTCTCATCGGCATCAATTGAGTCTGAAACACTACCCTCATCCGCAAAATCTTCAAATGAGCGTGCATCCCTCTCCTCCTGGCCTTTACTAAGGATGGATTTAAACTTTATAATTATAATGGTAACCGGAAAAAGTAGACGATACAAAGTCGACAGTAACAAGGATGATCGTTCTAAAACAATCTTCTCTCTCCCCTTGCAGATAGCAATACTAACCTCGCCAGCCGAAAAAATCAGCATACCGGCCACAATGCCTGCGATATAAGGGTTGCTAAGAAGTGAGAATAAGAGATATATTAACAAGAGTTTTATTGTAAGTGACAGAAAACCCATCACCTCAGTAAATCCGGACGAAACCGGCAAAATAGACGAAATCCTCCTTGCCCTTCTATCGTCTCTTTGGGAGTAGTCATTAATTGGACTCTTTTTAGTTATCTCCAAAGAGAAACATACACCTTTAATAATGGCGTATAGAATCAGTAAGAGGAGAAGTGTAATGCTCCTGGAGAGGTAATCATCTAAAATGCTACTGGGAGGTTCCAACTACTTTTAATATTTGTTAATGATGCAAATATAATTAAAAAAGTTTTGCAGAGAATTTTTCTAACATAAATATCGGGTAGTATGACTCTTTAGCTTTTCGTAATCCTTCGTCACCAATATCATCTTCTCTGTTTACATATTTGAACACAGAGGCATACCTCTTTAAAAACTCCCGGTTTATCATTGGGTATGCGCCTCTTACATCCGGAAAGGCCTTCTCGATATGAACAATAAAGGTGTCGGAATTCAATGGCTCTCCAACCGTATAAGCTACAATATCACCATCTACCCTTAATAATCCCCCTTTAAGGTTAAGCTTATCATAATTTGCAAGGCACTTCTCAACGGCACAGCTCTCCCATGAGAGTGTTTCGTACTTAGAGCAATCTGCTCTTACACACCACTCATGGTTAAAATCAAAAACCTCTTCTATGTTTTTCTTTGATATCTCATCAAAACTCCAACTGCTGTTTGTTAAAAAGAAGTTGAGGTGATTTCTTTTCGGCTGCAGTTTTTTTCCTGAGAGAGATATCATCTTCTCCACTTCATATATATAGTCAAAGCTATCTCTTACTGCCGTAAATCTGAATTTGTCAGGAAAAAGCCGGTTCAACTCATCTCTTGATTCCCGCGTAAGCCCGATTAAAGAGAGAGGGTACCCTCCCAATTCAGCCTCACTGATCATCAGCTCAATAAGCTCTCTTTTATCCCCTCTTCCGGGGGGATATAGGAAGTGGAAATCATCATCTGCTCCGGTTCTTAAGAGAAGAAAATCCTTATATCTGCCAATTTTTGACTTATATATTCCATCCCATATATAGAGATTTGTAAAACAATACTCTGCTCCTCTATAGCCGGACAAGCTCAGTAAATGGTCTACCCACTCTTTATCTTTTAACTCAATCTCCTTAAATTCTATCATAAAAAACTATTCAATGAGCCACCTTTCAAGCGTAGATACCGCCACCTCTTTCAAGTTTGCGGGCAGTGTGGATATCCTGGCCCTGTGACTTCCCTTTGGCTCAACTAAGACAACAACATTCTCACTGTTTGGTTCATTAACCATTACGGCACTCCAAGGGTCAAACTCACCATATATAAACATTATTCTCTTATCTGTTTTCGCTACAAATTTTGTAAGCTTTTTGTATAGAGATCGGTCAAATTTATATTGTGCATCACGAGGAACAAAGATTCTGTCAAGATAGCCTTTTGATTTACGGATTTTAAGCAATCCCTTAAATGGCTTGATATCGTACCCATAATAGCCAAGCTCCCTCCCTGCCTGTACAAAAAAAGGTGTTGTAGGGGTGTTATGGACAAAATAATCCGGAGAGCTTATCTTCATCCAGTACTTGAAAAGATCATTAGCCGATGAACCCGTTGCCGGAACTTCGGAGATAGGGCTTCCCCACTGCCAAAAGGCAAATGGAAGTTCAAGTACCGAGTAGTCGTAAATCTCATCATATGGTAAGGTGAACTCATATTTTTTTACAATACATAAAGAGTCAAACTTAGGTTGGAGCTCTCCTCTTCTTTTAAGAATCTCCTGCTGAAGATTTTCAAGAGTCTCTCTTTCCTGAGCTGTGCCTACTGTTTTTGCAAGAAAGATCTCATGTCGGCCATCCTCCTTACCTTTGCAAACCGGAGCAACATAGGGAACAGTAATATCGACATCGTTAGGGAAAAATGCTGTATATATCAGTGCAGTCTGCCCCCCTTTACTTATACCTGTTGCAATCCATTTGCCTCTGTACAAATTGGCAAAGGCTTTTCTGATATTGTGTAAATCGTATGCAGAGTTCTTTGCAGTAAGATGTTTCCAATCTTTACCTTCAGGTACAGACTCTAAGAAATATCTGTGTTCGACAAAAATTATATTTGCATTCAATAGTCTGGAGAGCTCTTCACGGTAAGATGGATTGTTAACATAAGCAGCTCCGTAACCCTCGGTAACAAACACTGTCGGTCTGTCGAGAGAAACATTCATTACAAACACTCTTTGAAGGAAAGTTCCTGCAGCAGGATTTGAGTGGTCTGCAGGTTGTTCTATATAGAGCACATACTTTTGATTGAAATGATTTGTGTTCAGTTTTTTAACTCCGGATACTCCCGGAATTGCCTCTACCCTCGATATAAGCGTATCCGCTATTTGCGCTGTGATTGCAGATATTGAAAGAAGAAGGACCGATAAGGTAATTAGTAACCTTTGCAGAAATTGTACAGGTTTATGGTTAACCATTTGATGTGTAAAAATTAATAAGGTAATAACTTAGTTCTCTACGAAAGAGCAAAAGTAAAGAAAAAACCTTACTTTTGCCTAAAATTAAGTGACTGATGAGCAATTTTGTTAAAGAACTAACATGGAGAGGAATGGTCCACAATATTATGCCAGGGACCGAAGAGCAATTACAAAGAGAACAGACATCTGCTTATGTAGGAATCGACCCTACTGCAGACTCCCTACATATAGGACATCTTGTAAGCATAATGATGCTTAAACATTTGCAGGCTTGCGGACACAGGCCGATAGCACTAATCGGTGGAGCAACAGGAATGATTGGAGACCCCTCAATGAAGTCTTCCGAAAGAAATCTGCTTGACGAAGAGACACTGCTGCACAATCAAAACTCGATTAAAAAGCAGCTCTCGATTTTTCTTGACTTTGATTCTGACTCACCAAACAGGGCAATACTTGTCAATAACTATGATTGGATGAAAGATTACACCTTTCTCCACTTTATTCGTGATATTGGGAAGCATATTACAGTTAACTATATGATGAGTAAAGAGTCTGTAAAAAAGAGAATTACCGGAGACGAACGTGAAGGGATGTCATTTACAGAGTTTACATATCAGCTGGTTCAGGGATATGATTTTCTTTATCTCTACACAAAATATGGATGTAAACTTCAGATGGGAGGGAGTGATCAGTGGGGAAACATCACCACAGGAACAGAGCTGATACGCAGAAAAGAGTCAGGAGAGGCATTTGCTCTCACCTGCCCTCTTATAACCAAGGCAGACGGCGGTAAGTTCGGCAAAACCGAGCAGGGCAATATCTGGCTTGATGCAAAATATACAACGCCATATACATTCTATCAGTTCTGGCTTAACGTTAGCGATGAAGATGCAGAGCGCTATATGCGTATTTTTACAATGTTGTCCAAAGAGACTATTGATAATGAGATTCTGCGTCACCGGGAAGCACCACATTTAAGAGAGCTTCAAAAGAGACTTGCACAAGAAGTAACAACTATGGTACATGGAGAGGCGGAGTACAACAAGGCTGTTAAAGCATCCTCCATTCTTTTTGGTCAATCTACAGGAGATGCACTTAGAGAGATAGATGAGAGGACCTTTCTGGATATATTCGAAGGTGTCCCTCAATTTGAGATCGGAAGTGAGGATTTGAAATGCGATTTAATTGATATCCTTGCAGTTAAAAGCTCTGTGTTCCCCTCTAAGGGTGAATGCAGAAAGATGATCTCTGCTGGAGGTGTGAGCATTAATAAGAGTAAAATTGACTCAACAGATGTTATCCTCTCCGGTGATGATCTGCTTAATGGCAAATATATCCTAATCCAAAAGGGGAAAAAGAACTATTATATTTTAAAAATCAGATAATATGGAGGGTGAAAGTACAAGACAGCAAAAGGTCTCCCGTCAACTACAGAGAGATCTTTCCGAAATGTTCAGGGAGAAGGGCACCTCTGCATATGGCGGCGCAATGATTACAGTAACATCGGTTAGGATTAGTCCCGATCTCTCTGTTGCAAGAGTGTTCCTGAGTATCTTCCCCTCAGCTAAAAGTGCAGAGGTGTTCAAAAGCATAGGGGATTCAACCAAAGCCCTTAGAGGTGAGCTTGGTAGAAGGGTATCAAAACAACTTCGTATTGTCCCTGATCTGGTATTCTTTATTGACGACTCTCTGGACTATGTGGAGAGAATTGATGAACTTTTAACAAAATAGTCGAGGATTATATCTAAACTTTAACAATATAAAAGGAGTTGCATCTCTCTCTCTTCATAGCAAGACGATATCTTTTCGCAAAAAAATCGCACAATGTTATCAATATTATCTCAATGATAAGTGCGACGGGTATTGCCGTAGGAACAGCAGCTCTGATAATAATACTATCTGTTTATAATGGCTTCGAGGGGTTAATAAAATCTCTTTACGGCACCTACGAATCAGACCTCTTAATAACGCCTGTAACAGGGAAAAGCTTCTCCCCCAACAGTCCTGATTTTGAAGAGATAAGAAGAGATCCGCGTATAGCTGCTTTTTGCGAAATAGTTGAAGAGAATATTTTTATTAAGTATGGCGAACAGGAGTCGGTTGCAACAATAAAGGGTGTTGATAGTGTATACTCCGGAATAACCCAACTTGGTAAATATATAAAAGAGGGCAAGTTCTCACTTTACCACGGGGAGGTACCACAGGCAATTCTTGGAAGATCCCTTGCTTACCATCTTGGATTAAGGGTTCACTTTGTTGATCCTATATATATATACTTCCCATCAAGAAACACCCCACTATCAATGATAAACCCGGCCTCGTCATTAAACAGAGAGCGTCTGTTTCCATCCGGGATCTTCTCTATTGAACAGGGATTCGACAGGAAATATCTCTTTGTCCCTATTGAGGTTGCCAGAGAACTTCTTGAGTATGAAGAAGAGGTCTCATCTGTTGAGCTATACGTTAAGAACTCAGGAGATATCAATAATCTCAAAAAGGATATTAAAAATCTGCTTAAAGGTAACTATTACATAAAAGACAGATATGAGCAGAATGAGACTCTATACAAGATGATGGAGTCAGAAAAGCTCACAATTTATATAATCCTCCTATTTGTACTTGTAATCATCTCTTGCAATCTTTTTGGCTCTCTCTCCATGCTTATCATAGAGAAGAGAGAAGATGCGGAAACCCTAAAGGCACTTGGAGCTGGAGATAGACTCATAAGGAGGATATTTCTGATTGAGGGGTGGATGATTTCACTTCTTGGAATTGCTGCCGGAACAATAATTGCTCTGATTCTATGTTTTGCCCAGCAAACATTCGGCATTATCCCGATGCCGGGTAACTTTATTATTAACAGCTATCCAGTAGTAGTAAAAACATCTGATGTTATTATAACTATTTGTGGTATAGCTGTAATAGGGTTTTTTGC
>CAZCXB010000074.1:0-9502 GCA_964502485.1 uncultured Muribaculaceae bacterium
GAACATTCTTTAAATCAATTCTTCCAATTCCGGAAAATGAGATTAATGCAAATCCGAAAATCGCGGATCAGCAAAATCCGGGATACTAGAGTAATTTGGTATGACTATTTTAAAAAGAGGCTGTCCGTTTGGGCAGCCTCTTTTTTTTATTCAAAAAATACTTAACGTCGCTTGCGTGCAGTATATTTTGTGTGTAGCAGTTTATGAGACTTCTCTCCCAGTGGTGAAGAGAGGAAGTCCTTGTAGATCTTTGCAATTTCGGGGTTCTCATGAGATTTTCTCAATGACATACCTTCGTCTTCGGCATAGATTGCAGCTGCTCGCTTTGCCCGTATCTCCGGATTGGTAGGAATTGGCTGACCTCCTCCACCGAGGCATCCTCCGGGACAAGCCATAAACTCAATAAAGTGGTATCCGGCATCTCCAGATACAACCGAGTCCATCATACTCTTTGCGTTTACAAGGCCGTGAGCAACAGCACATTTAAGCACTACTCCATCTAAGAAACTCCACTCTTTAAGAGGGTTCTCTATCTTTATTGAGGCCTCCCTGATTCCATCTGTCCCCCTTACAGCTGTAATGTTTAGGTTTTCGAATGGAACCTCTCTTCCGGTAACAAGCTCGTAAGCAGTACGTAAGGCTGCCTCCATAACGCCACCGGTAGAGCCGAATATTACAGCTGCCCCGGTTGACTCACCCATTAGTCGGTCGAAATGAGCATCTTCCAGCCTCATAAAGTCGATACCTGCCTGCTTAATCATAATTGCAAGCTCCCTTGTTGTTAGCACATAATCTACATCTCTGTATCCGCTGTCGTGCATCTCCGGCCTGGCTGCCTCAAACTTCTTTGCAGTACAAGGCATTACCGAAACAGATACAATCTTATCCGGATCGAGATTACGGGCTTTTGCATAGTAGGTCTTTACCAACGCACCAAACATCTGTTGAGGAGATTTACAGGTGGATAGGTGTCCAAGATACTCCGGATACATATGCTCAATGAACTTAATCCAGCCGGGCGAACATGATGTTGCCATTGGAAGTTTAACATTTGGATCCTTATCTACAAGCGCCTGTTTAAGACGAGTGAGCAACTCGGTTCCCTCCTCCATAATGGTGAGGTCTGCTGTAAAATCGGTATCCATAACTGCGTCAAAACCAAGTCTTTTAAGAGATGCAACCATTTTTCCGGTAACTCTCATACCGGGCTCAAGTCCCATTTCCTCTCCAAGACCGACCCTTACAGCCGGGGCAGTCTGTATTACCACATGCTTACTCTTGTCTGCAATGGCTTGCCAAACCTCCTCAATATAGTTCTTCTCAACAAGAGCTCCTGTTGGACAGTGATTTATACATTGACCGCAATTGGTACATACAACATCATTCATCGCCTTTTCGAAGAAGGTTGTAATCTTTGCATGTTCTCCCTTATAGGCCATTGTAAGAGCGTTTACACCCTGAAGTTCTGCACATGTCCTGACGCATCTTTGGCATCTGATACACTTGCTGTCATCTTTAATGATAGATGGCGAGAACATATCTATGGTGTAATTATGGAAAGGAACCAGGTGAATAAAGTCCTGATTCATTATTTTGTATTCGGATGCAAGACTTTGAAGCTCACAGTTTCCGTTCTTGTAGCAGCTGGTACACTCGGCATTATGCTCCGACAGCAGCAGCTCAATAATATGTTTCCTGGAATTTCTAACCTTGTAGGAGTTGGTCAGTACCTCCATCCCCTCTTCGCAAGGCGTGGCACATGCAGGAGATAACCGTTTTTGTCCGGCTAACTCAACTACGCATACCCTGCAGTTTCCGGAAACGCACAGATCTTTATGATAGCACAGTGTCGGGATGATAATTCCTGCCTGCCTGGCTGCCTCAAGTATAGAGGTCCCCTTTACTATTTCAACGGCTTCACCATTGATGGTAATTTTTAATTTTTTTCCCATAATAATAAATTTTTGCAGGTTTAGTATATCATCTCCTCCCGGAAGTTCTCCACAATAGAGGAGAAAGAGTTTGCAACAGATTGTCCCAGCCCGCATTTGGCTGTGTATTGCATTGTCTCGGCAAGCTGAAGCATCTTATCCAGATATTGAGCATTCTTCTCTCCCCTTTTTACTGCCTTGATCCCTCTGAGAAGTTGCTGGCAACCAACACGGCACGGGGTACACTGTCCGCAAGACTCCTCGGCAAAAAAGTTAAGGTAGTTGTCCAGAACATTGAACATAGAGCGGGAGCTGTTGAATAGCATCATGGATCCGCCTGTCGGGAGTGATATTCCCACAAGTTTCCCCTGGAATCCGATATTGGTCTCGGCAAATCTCTTTCTTGGAACAAGAAATCCTGATGCACCTCCCACCTGAACGGCCTTAGTGTCGTCATCTCCGAACTCCTCAACGAAGTCTGCCAGACTCATTCCGAGTTCGAGCTCATAAATTCCCGGTTTTGGAGTATCTCCCGAAACCGAAAAGAGCTTGGACCCTCTGGAGTATTGCACTCCAAGATCGTAAAATCTTTTGGAGCCATATTTGAAAATTGTATAGGTGTGTGCAAGTGTCTCTACATTATTGATAACGGTTGGTTTACCCATATAGCCGAATGATGTTGGGTATGGTGGTTTGTTCCTTGGCTCACCTCTTTTCCCCTCCATAGATTCAAATAGGGCTGTCTCCTCACCGCAGATATATGCTCCGCTTCCCATAAAGATCTTTATTGAGAAGTCGAATTTGATCTCCTTGCAGTAGTATTCAAACTCCTTGATTGCTTTGTTAAGTTCCGGCTTTAAGAAGTGGTACTCTCCACGAAGGTAGATATACCCCTCTTTAGACCCTATAACATATCCGCAGATTGCAATAGCCGTTAAAACCTTAAACGGAACCATCGAAAGAATCTCACGGTCTTTGAAGGTTCCCGGCTCTCCCTCATCTGCATTACAGATTACATACTTTATGTCGCTAACCTCTTCTGCAGAGACTTTCCACTTAAGTCCGGTAGGAAATCCGGCGCCTCCTCTGCCTTTGAGTTCCGAACTGATCAATTCGTTAATCAGTTCATGAGGTGGGCGACTGATACTCTTACTGAGTACCTCTTCCCAGTCATTTTCGTTTTTGAAAATGAAATCGGCCCTTTTTAATTGATAGTTAGTTGACATCAGGACCTCCTTCCTCTTTTCGATTTAGATAAGATGATAGAATTTCACGGATTTTCTCTGGTGTGAGATCCGTGTAGACATCATTGTTTATGAGCATTGCAGGTGCCTTGTGGCAAAGTCCCAAACAGTTTGTCTGAAGAAGAGAGAAGAGCCCGTCCTGGGTTGTCTCTCCGATTTTGATCTTTAACATATCTTCAATAGCAAGTAGAATTTGCTTCTCTCCTTTCATGGAACATGTGATGGTTTTGCATACACGAATAATGTATTTCCCCATCTTTTTGTAGTCCAGAAATGAGTAAAATGTTGCTGTGCCGTACACCTCGGTTGCAGGAATATCCAGCTCCCTTGCGATCTCTATCATGGAGTATTCGGAGAGATATTTCTCCTGTTCTACTACGCCCTGAAGAATCGGAAGCAGACAATGCCTTTCACGACCGTGAATATCGGCAAGCTCTTTGATGAGCTCAATGATTGGTTTCATCCAAAAGTAGTTTTGGTGGATAGTAATTTTGAGAAACCCATTTAAGGGTCTTTTAAACACAACAGACTCCACTTTGAGAAGTTTGCGGTTGAAGGTCTTCAAAGTTTAAATCAACTCAAACGTAACTCTCCTTTTGAGAGCAGACTTTTTCTAACACAAATTGTGCGGTTCAAAATTATGAGTGTAAATATAAGAAAAAATCATAGAACAGACCCACTTCAGGAAGTTTTAAGAGGAATTACGCGGTAGGGTAAACAAGAAGTTGCTCCCTTTACCTTTTTTGCTCTCTGCCCATATTTCACATCCGTGTCGTGAGATAAACTCTTTGCAGAGAATAAGCCCTAAACCGGTTCCTCCCTCATTGTTGGTACCCCTTGTTGAGTAAAATTTATCTATTCTAAAGAGATTGTCACTCTCCTCTTTTGACATTCCTGTTCCATTGTCAGAGACAGTGACTATATACTTACTATCAGATGACATAGCCGAGATTATAACCTCTCCTCCATTTTCTGTAAACTTAACTGCATTTGAGACAAGATTGCGTAAAACCGAGCTAATCATAGCTTTGTCGGCAAAGCAGACGGCACTCTTTGGAATTTGAGAGATAACCCTTATAGATTTTTGGGTTGCTGAATAAAGTAATAAATCAATCACCTCATCTGCCAATAGGGAGATACGTATAAATTCAGGATTAAAATCCATCCGGCCGGTTTGCGATCTGGACCACTCTAATAAATTTGTAAGCAGGTTCATAGCTTTATGAGAAGAGTCCTGCATGATTGAAGCGTACTCTTCAAGATCATCAAACTCTTTTTTCTTAATCTGCTCACTAAGAAGCTCTCCAATTCCAATAATACTGTTGAAAGGGCTCTTAAGATCGTGGGCAATTATTGAGAAGAACTTATCTTTTGTAGCATTTAGCTCAGCAAGATTAGCCTCACTCTCTTTTAAGGCCTCCTCCATCTCTTTCCGTTTGGTTATATCTGCAATAAATCCCTCAAGATGTGTTACTTTACCATCTTTGGAGTAGATGCCGGATCCCTGTTCCCATACCCATTTTATCTCATTAGAGGCTGTTATTATCTTATACTCCTCCTGAAAAGATGTTCCAGATTCCAGTGCACTCTGCCATCTATTCCAGACTAACTCCTTGAAATCCGGATGGATAATATCGTTATATGATAATTTATTATTGTTTATTAAATCTTGTGGATGGTATCCACTAATATTAAAACACTTTTCGCTCAAATAATACATTGTCCAGTTACGGTCATTTGCACATTTATAGACAAAACCGGGGAGGTTATCAATCAACGAGCTTTTCTCGCGTTCACTTGCAATGAGTTCATCTGATATTTTTTTGTTCTCGCTAATGTCCTGAATAGATCCTTGTATTTTTATTATCTTACCCTTTTGATCCCTAATTGCCTCTCCGGTGGTTCTGATCCTTAATCTCCTTTGTTTTGATGTAATTATCTCCATTTCATGGTCGTAGGGTGTCCCATTAATTACACAATTACTAAAAACTTCAGTTATCTTCTCCCTCCATTCCGGAGCGTAGAAACTAATTCCCTTTTCTAATGAAGGTTTGAAACCTGGTTCGACATCGTGAATTTTATAGACTACATCTGACCAAATAACAATACTCTTTTCCAGATCAACTATCCAACCTCCAAATTTTGCTGTCTCTCCCGCAATTCTAAGAAGTGAATAGTTATTTTTTATTTGCTCATCCGCTATTTTTTTTGATGTAATATCTTTGGAAAAGACAGCTACTCTATCTATCTTACCTCTGTGTGAAACTATTGGGTGGATAGTGTACTCATTCCAGAAACCGGCTCTAAAATCCTCTCTGCAAATAGGTTTTCCTGATTGAATTACATCTTTAATTGCCTGCTTTCTTAAGTGTGCAATATCCTTGGGTAGCAGTTCGAATACACTTTTTCCAATTAAATTCTCCCTCTCAATGTTTAATCTCTTTGCATGAGCTTGGTTGCAGTCAATAACCACCCCTTCCGGGTCAAGCAACACTATTACTTCATCTGTTGACTCCATTATAGCCCTTGCATTTGCCTCAGAATCCATTACTTTGTGGATGCTTTTCCTTAAAGTGCTAATATCCTGAAAAGTGACAAAAACAGAGGCAGGTTGCTTATGATCATCGGTGAATTGTGGGATTGCATTTATTAAAATCCATACATAATCATTTTTGATAGGATTAAAAACCCCGACAATCTTCTCGTAAACAGGTTCTCCTTTACTTATAGCGATATTTGCAGGAAACTCCTGGGTTGGAATAGGGTTGTGGTTCTCATCAATCAGATCCCAATTTTCCCGTATATTTTTTTTATAAAGGAAATCTAACTTTTCAACACCAAGAATATCAAGAGCAACACTGTTTACATCTGTCATCTTTCCATCCGCTCGCATATAAAATGCACCCTGATTCATATGTTCAAACAAAGAGTGGAACTTCTCCACTTCTTTCTCTGCCTCAACTCTTTTAAGAGTGATGGATGCTTGTCTTACAAATGTTTCTATTGTCTCAAAATCTGATAGATTATCCCCTTTTCGGAGTATCATTGCGGCGTTTGCATACATTTTGCCGTCTACCAAAAAAGCAATGCCATAAATAGCTCCAAGATTTACAAGCTGTTCAAGAGATTTTGAGATCGACTTTGGTATGGTTTTAAAAGAGAGCTCATGCAATCCCTGTTCGAATTTTCGAATATAGCCGGACTCCAACTCCAAAATTGAGGAGTCTATTTTGTATGACTTACCTACGGGCTTGAATCCGAGTATGGAGATAATTCTCTCTAACATATTCGGTGGTGTGATAAACGCCTCTGTTCTGCTTATCTCCTGTTGGGAATCTATTGAATTTACAACTATTATTGCATTTGGATTCAACTCTCTTAAAGCCTCTGCAATAATTTGATAAATTGAGCCTTCGATTCCCGAGGATGCGAACTTAATGGCTGTTTTGGACAAAAAAGAGAGACTATTGCTGGTTATACTCTCCGGACTTTCATCAAAAGACTTCATAATAATCAGTTTAGTGCATCAATTATTTCGCAAATTTCGTTATAATTTTGCTCAATGGTTGTGTCACCCTCCAATGGGTAATAGTTACCCCTTTTTTCGAATATCTCTACAAGGGGTTCTGTCTGTTCGCGATATGTTGAGATTCTCTTTTTTACCACATCAATATCTGCATCATCTGCTCTACCCTCAATCTCTGCTCTGCGAAGCATCCTTCTAATCAGCACATCTTCTTTTACTTCCAGTGAAATGACGGCATCTATCTTATAGCCGATTTTTTGAAGAAAGCCATCCAGAGCGTTAAACTGATAGATTGTCCTTGGAAACCCGTCATAAAGGAATCCGGTGTAGCCCTTTGCATTGAGAATTACGTTTTCAATAATCTCAAGGATAATATCGTCACTTACCAGAGCTCCCTCATCCATAAGAGACTTGACCTTAAGTCCCAACTTTGTCCCGTTTTTAATCTCCTCCCTTAAGATGTCGCCTGTTGAGATGTGCTTTAGGTTGTATCTCTTAGACAAAATAACTGCCTGGCTTCCTTTGCCTGCTCCAGGAGGACCGAAGATGATGTAGTTTTTCATGTTTCAAAGGGTTAGTTTCTGTAAATTTAGCAACTAAAATTTAAAAAAAATAGTACTTTATTTTTATATTTGTAGATGTTGGCCGAATTTTTGCCGAATTACTAATTGCCTTTATTCTTTAATAAAATTCGATGAGTAGCAGATCCGGATTAAATAAGGAGGAGATATTGAGATCTCTGATAAATGCCTCACAGGAGTTCATCAAGTTCTCCGGAGATAATCCGGACTACCGTAAAATTCTTGAAGTAATTGTAGATATATCCGGGGCGAGATATGCTTTTCTCAATATTTTTGAAGATAACGGAAAAGATTTCAGAACAGTTGAGACAGCGGGGATTGATTATAAGGTTATTAACACAGCCTCTTTCCTTGGTTTTGAATTGATAAACAAGAGATGGTCATTCGATCCTCTTCGTTCGCAAAAGACACAGGAGTCAATTATCACAAGATTTGAAAACTTAGGAGATATTGCAGGCAAGGTGCTTTCCAGTAGTGTTATCTATTTGATTGAAAAAACATTCAATCTGGGAGAGATCTATCTTGTCAAGATTTTCAAAGAGAAAAAGGTTTTAGGTGATTTTACCCTGGTATTCAATAAAGGCGAGACACTTGTAAATCACAGTTATGTTGCTCTCTATGCAAATCAGGTCGGTATGTTTTTAGATCGCAACAAGGTGACTGAGATGTTAAGAAGAAGCGAGGCGAAGTACAGAAACTTTGTAGAAAAAATGCAGGATGGGGTGTATGTGCTTGATAGTAAGGGTAGATTTGTTGATGTAAATCCGGCATTGGTAAAGATACTCGGTTATAACTCAAAAGAGGAGCTTCTAAGTGTAGATATTGAGTCAGAGCTTTTTTTCTCTCACGATGAGTATAATAGTGCAGGCCTTGTTAACAGTGATGGTTCGCTGGTGGCATACCGGCTTAAAAGAAAGGATGGAAGCGAGATCTGGGTAGAAGACCATAGAGTCTCTTTTACAGCCGACGACGGAGATACTCTCTACAGAGAGGGGACCCTTAGGGATATTACCGATCGCAGGGCATCAGAACAAGAGTTGGTCATTGCCAAGGAGAGTGCAGAGAAGAGCGATAAGCTTAAATCTGCCTTTCTTGCAAATATGAGCCATGAGATAAGAACACCTTTAAATGGGATAATGGGGTTTACCGGTTTGTTAAAGGAGTCCGGTCTATCAGATGAGTCTCGTCTTGACTACTTAAAGATTATTGAGCAGAGTGGTGAGAGGTTACTCAAGATTATCAACGATATCATAGATATATCAAAGATTGAGGCGGGATTGATGACTGTTACCAAAGACGATGTTAGTATTTCTGCTTTAATAGGTCATCTTGCAAACTTCTTTAAGCCGGAGATGGATTCTATCGGCATTAAATTTATTATCGAAAGTTCACTTATTTCCGATGGTGTAATTATCAATACAGATAGCGTAAAGATTCACTCAATTTTTACCAATTTGATAAAGAATGCAATAAAATCTACTAAAGAGGGCTCTATAGAGATTGGTTATAAAGAAGATGGAGAGTTTCTCGAGTTTTTTGTCAAGGATACAGGTAAGGGAATTCCGGAGGAGAAGTTGAATGCAATTTTTGAACGCTTCTCTACGCTGGAGTATCCGCCATCATCTCAGGGTACAGGGCTTGGTCTTGCAATCACTAAGGCATATGTAGAGATTCTTGGTGGAAGAATTTGGGTAGAGAGCAGGGTTGGAAAGGGAAGTACACTCTTTTTTACTCTCCGGCGCAGATAATAGAAACGACTACCGGAACTCCCTCTTACAATCTCTGCACTGATGTGTCCCTCTGATGTTATTAATTGGGGTTGTACTGAAGATTGAGAGAATAACCACCAATATCTTTGTAAAGGCACTCCTCCCTAACACTGTTTTTATATTGTTTGAGCCGCAATCCGGACAGACCAACTCGGTTACTTTGTTAAGTTCAAGTATCTCTGTTGCTCTATCAACATCTGCTTCATCAATCATAACCTGCACTCCGGAGCCCATAATTCGGTTGAAATTGGGCATTAATGTAGAGAAGTTTCCATTAGTAAGGAAGCTTCTAATTCCCTCATTTTCAAGCCTACCTTTAATAAGACTTGCCTGAATTTCACTGTCACAAGTCATTAGTCTGACACTTTTCATTTTTTTTTGTAAATATACAAAAAAAGACCTTGGCAAGGGTTGTGGACCTTGCATACTTTTGTGGACGGGCTTATAACCC
>CAZCXB010000075.1:0-9421 GCA_964502485.1 uncultured Muribaculaceae bacterium
GTCTGGAATGGATCGGCAGGGATAATCTTCTTTCCAAGATAGTCATTCATAAATGCTCCTATATCGTCACGAGAGAAACCGAATGTCATCTGAGTAAGGTCATTAGTACCGAACGAGAAGAACTGGGCAGTTTTTGCCATCTCATCTGCAAGCATTGCTGCTCTTGGTATCTCAATCATAGTTCCGTACAGGTATGATATCTTAATGCCGTACTTCTTCTCAACCTCTGCGTGTACTCTGTCGCAAATAGCCTTCTGGTCGTCAAGCTCTCTAACCGAAACAGTCACCGGAATCATAATCTCCGGCTGTGGCTCAAATCCATCTTTTATAAGCTCTGCAGTAGCCTCAAAGATTGCTCTGAACTGAGTTTCGCTTATCTCAGGATAGGTGATACCCAGACGTACTCCACGGTGACCCATCATAGGGTTTACCTCATGAAGTGTCTCTCCTCTCTTCTTAACATCTTCAACAGATATACCAAGTTCTGCAGCAAGTTCGGCCATCTTCTCGGTTGTCTGAGGTACAAACTCGTGCAATGGTGGGTCGAGAAGGCGGAATGTAACAGGTTTACCGTTCATTACCTTCATAGTGCCTTTAACTGCGTTCCTTACAAAAGGCTCAAGTTCGTTAAGAGCGTTGATTCTCTCTTCAAGAGATTTAGAAAGAATCATTTTGCGAAGTTTTGCAAGTGGCTGCTCTGAGTTCACTCCGTAGAACATATGCTCAATACGGAATAGACCTATACCCTCCGCTCCGAAGCCGATAGCATTTTGTGCATCCTCAGGAGTATCTGCATTGGTACGTACTCCAAGAACCCTGTATTTATCTACAATGTTCATATACTCAACAAATCTTGGGTTTTCCGAAGCGTCCATTGTCTCAATGGCACTATCGTAAACAAAACCCTTACTTCCGTTAAGACTGAATACATCTCCCTCTTTGTAAGTTCTTCCTTTGATGGTAACTGTTTTATCTTTAAGGTTAAGGTGAACAGCGTCACAACCTACGATACAGCATTTACCCCAACCGCGAGCTACTAGTGCTGCGTGTGAAGTCATACCTCCGCGGGCAGTCAGAAGACCGTCTGCAGCGCGCATTCCTTCAACATCTTCCGGATTGGTCTCTTCGCGTACAAGGATAACCTTTTTACCTTTTGCATTCCACTCAACAGCGTCCTCTGCAGTGAATACGATTTGGCCAACAGAGCCGCCCGGACCTGCGGGAAGACCCTTTGCTATCACAGTAGCTGCATTCTCTGATTTTGGATCGAGAATAGGGTGGAGAAGCTCGTCAAGCTGAATAGGAGCAACACGCATAACTGCTGTCTTCTCGTCTATCAGACCTTCGTGAAGCATATCCATAGCCATATTAAGGGCAGCAAGACCTGTTCTCTTGCCTACACGGCACTGTAGCATCCAAAGTTTACCATCCTGAATGGTGAACTCAATATCCTGCATATCGCGGAAGTGCTTTTCGAGATTTCTCTGGATTGCATCCAACTCTTTATATACAACAGGCATTCCGGTTTCAAGAGATGAAAGGTGCTTGTTTTGGTCGTTCTTTGTAGATTCGTTAAGTGGATTGGGTGTACGGATACCTGCAACAACATCCTCTCCCTGAGCATTAACCAGCCACTCACCATAGAATTTTCCTTCTCCGGTTGCAGGATTTCTTGAGAATGCAACTCCGGTTGCAGAGTTATCTCCCATATTGCCGAATACCATCGCCTGAACCGTAACGGCAGTTCCCCACTCATCAGGAATTCCCTCAATTCTTCTGTATGAGATTGCTCTCTTTCCGTTCCAAGATTTGAAAACGGCAGCAATACCTCCCCAGAGTTGTTCCATTGCGTTGTCCGGGAAAGGTTTTCCTAATACCTCTTTAACACGGCCCTTGAAAGCGTCGCATATCTCCATCAGATCTTCAGCCGAAAGATCAGTATCGTTTTTATAACCTTTTTTATCCTTAACATCGTGAAGCATTCTGTCTAACTGAACGCGTATACCTTGTCCCTCTTCCGGGTCAACTCCCTCAGATTTCTCCATTACAACATCGGAGTACATCATTATCAGACGACGGTAAGCATCGTAAACAAATCTAGGGTTACCGGTCTTCTTAATAAGTCCCGGAATTGTGTCTGAACAGAGACCGATGTTTAGAACGGTCTCCATCATTCCCGGCATAGAGCTTCTTGAACCGGAACGACATGAGAGAAGAAGAGGATTCTCCTTATCTCCGAACTTCATATCCATTACAGATGAAACCTTTGATAGTGACTCTTCGACCTCTGCTTTAAGACCCTCAGGAAGTTGCATGTTATGTTTGTAAAACTCAGTACATGTCTCTGTGGTTATTGTAAAACCCGCGGGAACAGGGATTCCCAGAGCACACATCTCTGCAAGGTTGGCACCTTTTCCGCCCAGTAGATTCTTCATTGAGCCGTCTCCGTCGGCAGACTTGCCTCCAAAGAAATAAACTCTTTTAATTTCTGACATAAAATATTAGTTTTCGGTTTATATTTCGTTTTAATATGGGGGTGCAAATATAGTAAAAAATTATAATAGTTTGCCTGCCATCTCCGAGAGCTCACTCCTCTCTCCTTTGGTTAGGTTAATATGGCAAAAAAGCTCCTGACCGTAAAGCTTTTCGCCCAGATGTGTCAACCCGTTAGAGTGGATATCAAGATAGGGTGAGTCTATCTGATGAATATCTCCTGTGAATACAAGTTTCGTTCCCTCTCCTGCGCGTGTGATTATCGTTTTGACTTCATGAGGAGTAAGGTTTTGTGCCTCATCAATTATAAAAAAAGTGTTAGAAAGACTTCTGCCTCTGATATACGCAAGCGGGGAGATAAGCAGCTTTTCATTTTTTAGCATCTCCTCTATCCTCACAACCTCTCTGCTGGTAGAGTTAAAGGCTCTCTTTATTACGGCAAGATTGTCGTAAAGAGGAATCATATATGGTCCGAGCTTCTCCTTGATATCTCCCGGAAGAAATCCCATCTCCTGGTTTTTTAGAGGAATAACGGGGCGGGAGAGAAGTATCTGATCGAACATCCTCTCCTGAGCAAGTGCTGTTGCAAGTGCAAGCAGAGTTTTACCTGTCCCTGCAGTTCCTGTTAGTGAAATTAGCTTGATATCAGGATTCATGAGTGCATCGATAGCAAATGTCTGCTCCTCATTTCTTGGCTCGATTCCGTAAGCTTTCTGTTTTTTGACAACTACAAGACTTTTTGTTGCGGCATGATAGCGAGCAAGAGTTCTGCTATCTTTTTTACTCCCCTCCAGTATATATAGCTGATTTGATGGGATGCTCTTTAACTTGAGTTCACTTACAGGAACTCCTCCCTGCTGGTAGTAAAGTTTCTGAATTATCTCATCGGATATCTTTTCAAGCAGAATAACCTCTTTTTTTATGTTTTCTACCCTCTCCTCTGTTATCTTATCGGTAAGGTAATCCTCTGCCATCAGGTGCAGGGCTTTTGCCTTCATTCGTAGATTTATATCCTTTGTAACCAGTACTACTGTTCTATCTGGGTTTTTCTCCTGAAGCCACTCTGTAGTAGAGAGAATGCGATGGTCCTGAGTATCTTCGAAGAATGATTCTGCCATAAGATCGCTAAAGGGGTGCCCAAGTTCAATTTTTATAACCCCTCTCCCCTTACCAATTGGAACACCTGTGTCAAATAGTTGGTTATCTGTGATTTTATCCATCTCTCTAACAAATTCTCTGGCGTTGTAGTTGAGGGTATCATTACCCTTTTTGAATTTGTCCAACTCTTCAATCACAGCAATAGGAATCACAATGTCGTTCTCCTGAAAGTTGTGAATTGCACGAAAATCGTGAAGGATAACATTGGTGTCAAGCACAAAAATCTTTGGTAATTTCTTCTTTTTCATGGCGATAATAGTTATTAATACTATACCTGTAACTTGTTTTCAATCCAGTATCTGGCATTAACAAAGAGCTCTATCCACGGAGTAACCTCATGTGAACTCTCCTTACTGCCGGTATTGGCTTCATAGTCTGAATACCATGCCCAGTTGTGTGGGTAAATACATCGCTCAGGGTGTGGCATCATTGCAAGGTGTCTTCCATCGCTGCTGCATACACCGGCAACCCCATCAGGTGAGCCGTTAGGGTTGGCAGGGTAATCGTTGTAGTTGTATCTTACTGCTATATTATAATTTGAAATATCTTCCGGGAAGGCGAATCGTCCCTCACCATGTGCAACCCATATTCCGAGAGAGCAGCCTTCCAGTGATTTAAGCATCACTGATGGTGTCTTCTCAATTGTGACACCCACAAATGCACTCTCATATTTATGTGAGTTGTTGTGATTCATTTTTGGAGAGGAGTCACGATTATCCGGAGTTATAAATCCAAGTTCGGCCATTAACTGGCATCCGTTGCATACACCTAAGCTCAGTGTATCTTCTCTTGCGTAGAAATTTTCAATGGCTTTTGATGCTTTTTCATTATATAGGAATGCTCCTGCCCACCCCTTGGCAGATCCAAGAGTATCTGCATTTGAAAATCCGCCCACAAAAACAATAAGATTAACATCCTCCAATGTTTCACGTCCGCTGACAAGGTCGGTCATATGAACATCCTTTACTGCAAACCCTGCAAGATATAGTGCCCATGCCATCTCCCTGTCTCCATTTGAACCCTTCTCTCTTATTATTGCGGCTACAGCTTTACGCTCAGTTGCAGTGTATCGCTTTTGCTCTCCCTTGAAGTGTTCAGGAAACTTATAAACCAGAGGTTGTTTTTTGTAATTGTCAAATCTTTGTTGGGCAAGCTCTTCTCCGGATTGTCTTCTGTCAAAGAGGTATGAAGTTCTAAACCAAAGGTCTCTATATTTGTCAATATCGAGTCTTAAGTGCTGTTTATGAACTTTTATATCAAGTTTTCTCTCAGGGATATACCTTCCTATATTGAAGATTTTTACTCCAAATTCATTTGCAATCTCCTCTGCGATATTAAGTTGAGAATCTCTTATCTGCACCAGAACAGCCGGGCTCTCATTAAAGAGAACTCTCACAGGATCACGCTCCTCCAGACCGGTAAGATCAATTTCTACTCCTCCATCTTTATTGGCAAAGTTCATTTCAAGCAGTGCTGTTATAACCCCACCTGCAGAGATATCGTGACCCGATAGCAGGATTCTGCTCTCAACCATTCTCTGTAATGCACCGAAGCAATCTTTAAAATAGGATGCAGAGCTTACATCCGGGTTCTCATCACCCAGCTGGGCAGTTGCCTGTGCAAAGGCACTACCTCCAAGAGCAAAGCTTCTCTCCGAGATTAAATTGAATGGAATGTATAGTATTGAGGAGTCCCTCTCTTTTGAGAGAAGAGGTTTTACAACATTTGTTATATCATTGCATTGGCATACTGTAGAGACAATAAGTGTTCCCGGAGAGATTACTCTATCTCCATCGGGATATTTCTGAGTCATTGAGAGAGAGTCCTTGCCGGTAGGTATATTGATTCCCAGCTCGATAGCAAAATCACTTGCCCCTTTAACCGCTTTATAAAGGCGTGCATCCTCTCCGGTGTTACGACATGGCCACATCCAGTTTGCAGATAGTGATATACCCTCGATTCCCCCATCAATTGGTGTCCAAAGCACATTGGTGAGAGCCTCTGCAATTGCAATTCTGCTTCCTGCTGCAGGGTCTATCATTGCAACCGCGGGTGCGTGACCAATTGAGGTTGCCATCCCTTTTTTGCTTCCATATCCGATTTCGGCAACTCCAAGGTTATTGAGAGGAAGCTGTATCTCGCCGGTGGTTTGTTGTGTGGCTATAAGTCCGGTAACAGACCTGTCAACTTTATTGGTAAGCCAGTCCTTGCATGATACAGAGTCCATCTGAAGTACCTGTTCCAGATAGTACTCTATGTCAGTTTCGTCATACTCAAGAGGAAACCACTTTTCATTTACAGTGATATCCTCCATTACTGTTTTAGGTGCAGATCCGAACATATCCTCTAAGGCAAGATCAATGGGCTTTTCTCCTGATTCTCTGTCTTCGAGAGTGAAGTTTCCTTTTCCTGTTGCCTCTCCAATTATATATACGGGAGCTCTCTCTCTATCAGAAATTCTGATAAGCTCATCTGTATCCTCACTCTTCATAACAAGACCCATTCTCTCCTGGGATTCGTTACCGATTATCTCTTTTGCAGATAGGGTAGGATCTCCCTTAGGTAGTTTACTTATATCGATATCTCCTCCGGTCTCCTCTACAAGTTCCGAAAGACAGTTAAGGTGCCCGCCCGCTCCGTGGTCGTGTATAGATACTATTGTGTTGTTCTCTCTCTCTGCAAGTGATCTGATTGCATTGTAAACCCTCTTTTGCATCTCCGGGTTAGAACGTTGTACGGCATTAAGCTCTATTGAGTTCTCAAACTCCCCTGTTGCAACAGAGGATACAGCCCCTCCACCCATTCCAATTCTGTAGTTATCACCTCCCAAAAGTACAATCTTATCTCCCGGCTCCGGCTTATCCTTGAATGCATACTCCTTTTTTGCAAAGCCTACTCCTCCGGCCAACATAATTACTTTGTCGAATCCGAATTTCCTGTAGCTTTCACTATGCTCAAAAGTGAGAAGAGATCCGCATATTAGTGGCTGTCCGAATTTATTCCCGAAATCGCTGGCACCGTTGGATGCTTTTGTCAGTATCTCCTGTGGAGTCTGATAGAGCCACTCTCTGGGTTCGTCATCTTCCCACTCCCTTCCTTCAACATCAAATCTTGGATATGATGTCATATAGACAGCTGTTCCGGCTACCGGGAATGAGCCCTTACCCCCTGCAATCCTGTCCCTTATCTCTCCTCCCGAGCCTGTTGCAGCTCCGTTGAATGGTTCAACTGTTGTAGGGAAATTGTGAGTCTCGGCTTTAAGGGAGATAACTGTTTCACTTAATGCTGTTTTAAAAAAGGAAGAGGTGTCTCCCTTTTCCGGATAGAACATAGGTGACTCCGGACCCTCTGTAAATGCACAGTTGTCTTTATAGGCAGATACTATCTTGTTTGGATTTGCTTTTGATGTATTTTTTATAAGTTGAAAAAGAGTGGACTCCATTTCAACTCCGTCTATTATGAAAGTTCCGTTAAAGATCTTGTGACGGCAGTGCTCTGAGTTTACCTGCGAAAAGCCGAAAACCTCTCCATCAGTTAATGGGCGACCAAGTTTTTTACTTAAATTGTTTAGATAGTCAATCTCTTGTGAGTTAAGTGCCAGACCCTCTTCTCTGTTGTATTTCTCTATATCAGAGATCTCTTTTACACTCTCTGCTTTTTTCCCAATGTCAAATATGCTTTGATCGAGGCCGTTGTAGAGTCTCTGCAACATTTTGTCAAACTCACTCTCCGGGCCTGCTGCAGGGAAGAACTCTTCAATTCTTACAATACCCGGAATATTCATATTGCGGGTTATTTCGGTTGCAGTTGTACTCCAAGGAGTTACCATCTCTTTTCTTGGCCCTGTAAACCAGCCTTCTACCGTTGTGGATGATTCAAGTTTTGCACCTGCAAAAAGCCACATTAAAGCATCTGCACTCTCTTTTGATATCTCTGAGTCTGTCTTAACGGCCAGAACCGGCCCCTTTCCTGAACGAAAGAATGAAATCATAGGGATTATTTACTATTGATTAAACGCCAAAATTACTCCATTTTGACCAATTCCCGAAAAATATTTGTTGATGTAATAATTTTGTCTCTTTTATTTGTCAAATTTGTCTTTAAATATAAATTTGGCATCCATATCATCACTACTTCTATATGACAGATTCACAAAAATACAAAGAGGAGATAGAGTATCTGTTTCGTCAATACCCTTCTTATCAGCAGGTTGGTAAGATTGCATACAAAGAGGGATTAGAGACAATGGTCGAGTTTGACCGTCTATTAGGACATCCCCACAGAAGTTATCCTGTGATTCATGTCGCCGGAACTAATGGAAAAGGATCTGTAAGCCATATGATTGCATCTGCATTAATGAGTTGTGGTGCTAAGGTTGCTCTCTACACCTCCCCTCATCTTGTCGATTTTAGGGAGAGGATAAAGATTAACGGGGTGATGATACCCAAGGAGGATGTTCTGGACTTTCTTATTCGCTGGAAATCATTTATGGATGAGTTTAAACCATCCTTTTTTGAGATTACTACTGCAATGGCATTCTGGTACTTTAAAAAGGCGGGTGCAGATATAGCTGTTATAGAGACCGGACTTGGTGGACGGTTGGATTCGACAAATATTGTGAACCCTTTGGTGAGTGTTATTACAAATATCTCTTTAGATCATTGTGAGCAACTTGGTTATACTATCAGTGCAATTGCAGGTGAGAAAGCAGGTATAATAAAGCATAGTGTTCCTGTGGTAATAGGTGAGTACAACTCTACCACAAAGAGTGTTTTTGGAAAGGTGGCCGATTTGATGGGTGCTCCTATTCTCTACTCTCAGGATTCTGTCTTTTCTGAAATCAAATCTACCGATTATGAGCTTGATTTAAAGGGAGATTGCCAAACACATAATTTAAGATGTGTTTTGACGGTTCTCTCTGTTCTCTCAAACAACCCTATTTTCTTAAAAATTGTTGGTGATGGCTGGAGTGATGAGAATATTCGTAAAGGTCTAAAAAATACTGCAGTTGCAACCGGACTCAGAGGTAGATGGGAGTACCTCTCTACAAATCCTTCTGTTATAAGCGACACCGGGCACAATGTCAACGGATTGACTATGGTCTTTTCTCAATTACGGAGAGAGAAGTACAAGAGACTCTTCTCTATTGTGGGCTTTGTCGCAGATAAGGATATAGAGAAGATTGTGGGACTTCTTCCCCGAGACTCATACTACTTCTTTACTCAGGCGAAGATTGCAAGGGCACTTGATGCCGTCACTCTTGATATGAGATGTAAATCTGTGGGTTTAAATGGTGAGATCTCACCAACGGTTGAGGATGCAATTGTTCGTTTTAAAGAGATTTATAGAGAGGGAGATCTACTATTTATCGGAGGTAGCACATTTATTGTTGCCGAGGCGATAGATTTTTTTGAAAAAAACGAGAATTTTTTTGCAAAATAGAAAAATGCAGATATCTTTGCACTCCCAAACCAAAAGAAAGGGGTTGAAAAATTGAAATGGGAGCATAGCTCAGTTGGTTTAGAGCATCTGCCTTACAAGCAGAGGGTCGGGGGTTCGATTCCCTCTGCTCCCACACAAAAAAGAGGGTGACTAAAAAGTAAAGTCGCCCTCTTTTTTCATTTATTGTCGTCAGCACCAAAATCGTAACTGGAAGATTGTTTTTTAATAAAGACAAAGGGTTAATTGCTTGAATAAAAGCAAATAACCCTTGCTTGTTTCATTTAAATTATGTATCTTTATATCGACAAAAACATAAGAACAATAAAAA
>CAZCXB010000076.1:0-9410 GCA_964502485.1 uncultured Muribaculaceae bacterium
CCTCAGGAAGATGGGATAAGATTCTTTTAATACTATCTCAGGTAGATGCCAACTATGTGGACTCTGTTGACTACTCAAAGGTTACAGAGGACGCAATACCTTATATTCTTCAGAAGCTTGATCCTCACTCCCTCTATCTCTCGCCACAGGAGTTGAAAAGTGCCGATGAGCAGTTACAGGGTAATTTTGATGGAATAGGTGTTCAGTTTAATGTCCCCAACGATACTGCTGTTGTTATTAATGTGATTCCCGGAGGTCCTTCGGAGAGGGCCGGTATCCTCTCAGGCGACAGACTCGTTAAGGTAAACGGAGAGGTGGTTGCAGGAGTCAATATGAACCAGGACTCTTTGGTGAGCAGATTAAGGGGAAAGTCCGGAACCATGGTTAATGTATCTGTAAAGAGAGTTGGAGTTAACGAGCTGGTTGGCTTTGATATAAAAAGAGATAAAATACCTGTTAAGAGCCTTGATGTCTCATATATGATTAATGATACAACCGGCTATATAAAGCTCTCAAAGTTCACCAGAACAAGCTATAAGGAGTTTATGGATGCAGTCGCTATACTAAGAGGTGAGGGTATGAGATCCCTGATTTTTGACCTTAGAGGCAACACCGGGGGCTACTTAGATCAGGCACTACTGCTCTCAAACGAATTTTTAAACAAAGGCGATCTGATTGTATATATGAAGGGCAGGCACAGACCAAGGCAGGACTTTTTTGCCGATAATAACGGAAAGTGCAGGGATCTCTCTCTTAAAGTTATTATTGATGAGGGTTCGGCCTCCTCAAGCGAGATATTTGCAGGTGCTATTCAGGATAATGACAGAGGAGTAATCATAGGCAGACGTTCGTTTGGTAAGGGACTTGTTCAGGAGCCAATCTATTTTTCCGACAACTCAGGTATCAGACTTACAGTTGCAAGGTTCTATACCCCAACAGGCAGATCTATTCAAAAACCATATGACGGTAATTACAGAGAGGATATTATTGAGAGATACCGTCACGGAGAGATGTTGAGTGCAGATAGTATCAGGCAGAATGACACCCTTAAGTATATGACTCCAGCGGGTAAAACTGTTTACGGAGGAGGAGGGATCACTCCGGATATATTTGTTCCGGTTGACACTACAGGCATTAGTAACTTCTTTATTAAGGTCTCAAATTTGGGACTAACCTTTAGGTTCAGTGCAAATATGGCAGATGAGTACAGATCTTCTCTCAATAGAGTAAAAAGCATGAAAGATCTTAACAATCTGTTTAATGAAATCAATTTCGAAAGCAGGTTTCTCCGCTTTGCAGCTACAAATGGAGTAATAGCCGAGAGTGGAGAGTGGGAAGAGAGTAAAGAGCTTATAAATAACCATATAAAAGCATTTATTGGGAGATATTCACCACTGGATGACAACGCTTTCTACCCAATTTTACTAGAGAGAGATAATATGGTTCTCGCTGCTATTGCGCAATAAACCTGTAGACAATCTCACCGGTTTGTCGGTCGGGTGCAGTTGATGAGGCGGTAAATCTTGACGATTTTGCCGCCTTTATTGCATATTCACCCAAACATGTATCAGAAGATGATCTTGCAGGTATTATGGTGGCAGATACAACATACCCTCTTCTGTTGACGACAACTGAAACTGCAACATCTCCCCCTCCAACACATTTATAGACCGGAATCGGGAGACTCATCGCTTTTCTCCCCTCTAAAAGATATGAGATAACAGAGGGGCCCTTGTAACTCTCTCTCTTTACCTCCTCTTTTACCTCCGGGTCGGCTATATCGTCCGAACCTCTGTTTGCCTCTGCCTCTCTTCTTGCAGCATCAAGCCTCTCCTGAACCCTTTTAGCCTCATCGTAAATCTGATTCGGATTCCGGTAACGGTCATCGCGTAGCTCTGATCCTCTTCTTGCCGATGCATCAACTGCCACATTTCTTACAGGAGTTCTACCAGCAATGATATCGTCAAGCTCTTTACTGATCTCCTCCTTAAGCTGCTCTTTTTTTGCAATCTCTTCCAGCAACTCCTCTCTTGTAAAGTCAAGGATAAACGAACTCTCCTCCTTTAACAGGTAGTCAATGCGTGATATTAAAAGAATAATCAGCAGCAATAGATGAAATGCTACCGTAAGCCAAAGTCCTGCATTGTTATCGCGTTTAAACATTATCTATTTAATAGTGCCTTCTCTATTGATGCAAGAAGGATACCAATAGCAATCTGATTATGTCCTCCTTGAGGAATAATTATATTGGCATACCTTTTACTTGGCTCTATGAACTGCAGATGCATAGGCTTTACAGTCTTTTCATATCTCTCAAGCACCTTCTCTATAGATCTACCTCTCTCAATATTATCTCTTGTTATAACTCTTCCCAGCCTGTCATCTGCATCTGCATCTACAAATACCATAATGTCCATACAATCTCTTAACTCAGGGCATGTAAATATCAGGATGCCCTCTACAATAATAACCTGAGCTGGATTCACCTCTACCGTCTCGGAAGATGAGCGGGAACATGTAAGATATGAGTATACGGGCTGCTGAATTGTTTTACCCTGTTTAAGATCGTTGATTTGACTGACCAAGAGCTTGAAGTCTATTGAGTCCGGATGGTCAAAATTGAGTTCCAACCTCTCTTCGATGGGTAGATGACTATTGTCTTTATAATAGGAATCCTGAGGGATAACCACTACATCATTGTCTGTAAGGATCTTTTTTATCTCTCTTACAACTGTGGTTTTTCCTGATCCGGTACCACCTGCTATTCCGATAACGAGCATATCTTCTTGTTTAAAAGTCTGCGTTCTTAGGGGATCTCGGAAACGGAATTACATCTCTGATATTTGTCATACCTGTTATAAACAGGAGCAACCTTTCAAAACCAAGACCAAATCCGGAATGGGGAACAGAACCGTATTTTCGGGTCTCAATATACCACCAGAGTGTCTTCCTGTCCATATCCATCTCATCAATTCTCCTCTCCAATCTCTCAAGAGACTCCTCTCTCTGAGAACCTCCTATAATCTCGCCTATCTTCGGGAAGAGGATATCCATAGCCCTGACTGTTTTGCCGTCGTCGTTCTGTTTCATATAGAAGGCTTTAATCTCTTTTGGATAGTCTGTCAGTATAACCGGTTTGAGAAAATGCTTCTCTACAAGATATCTCTCGTGTTCACTTTGAAGATCTGTACCCCAGGATACCGGATATTCAAACTTCTGCCCCGACTTAACAAGGATATCAACACCCTCTGTATATGATAGTCTCACAAATTCTGTTGTAGCAACACTCTCGAGTCTATCGATAAGCTCTTTATCGAACATGTCGTTGAGGAACTTAAGATCGTCCATACAGTTCTCTAAAGCGTACCGGATAAGATATTTGATAAAATCCTCAGCAAGATCCATATTGTCCTTGATGTCATAGAATGCCATCTCCGGCTCTATCATCCAGAACTCAGAAAGGTGTCGTGGCGTATTTGAATTCTCTGCTCTAAAAGTTGGGCCGAAAGTATAGATCTCGCCAAGAGCAAGTGCTCCCAACTCTCCCTCAAGCTGTCCGCTGACAGTCAAGCTTGCCATCTTCCCAAAGAAATCCTGAGTATAATCTACAGCACCATCATCTCTTTTTGGTGGATTGGAGAGATCAAGCGTTGTCACCTGAAACATTGCACCTGCCCCCTCTGCATCCGATGCCGTAATTATTGGTGTGTGGAGATAGTAGAATCCTTTGTCATTGAAATATTTATGAATGGCATATGCCATAGCATGCCTTATACGAAAAATAGCTCCGAATGTATTTGTCCTTGGTCTTAGATGGCCGATCTCACGCAGGAATTCCATACTATGCCCCTTCTTCTGAAGAGGATAGCTCTCGGGATCTGCTGTGCCGTATAGTTCCAGTTCAAATGCATTTATCTCAACACTCTGCCCGCTTCCGGGAGAGGCAACCAGCTCACCATATACACCGATGGAGGCACCTGTGGTTACCCCTTTGAGACTCTCCTCGTTAAATTTTAAAGAGTCAAATACTATCTGAATGTTCTTTATGGAGGAGCCATCGTTAAGGGCAACAAATGTGACATTTTTATTCCCTCTCTTGGTTCTAACCCAACCCTTTACCAGCACTGACTGCCCCGGCGCCATAGTGAGCGCATTTGAAACTTTTACTCTTTTATCGCTATTCATTTTTATTAAATATATTCAAAGTTTATTCTGTTATTAAACTGCTTCCGTTTTTTAGTGCCGCTTTTAGCGAAAGTCTTCTCACAAGAATTACAAAAAAACCTGTTAGAATAAGATTAAGCACAATACTAAGGACAGATATAATAAGAGCAGGTCCGCCAATATTATACCCCAAAGCTATAAATATTATTCCTGCACCCACCTCTCCTCGGGTAAACATTCCGATAGATAGTGCAAGCCGCTCCTCGAAAAGCCTATCTCTGTAGAAGAGCAGAGGAACTAGTTTGCCGATGTTAGAAAGTAGTGACACAATTAGCACATGCATAAATATTCTTCCCATAGGCATCATAGGCTGGCTCCCAAGAAGAGTTGCTCCCGGTGCAAGGTTTTCTGTAATTGAGTGGTCGCCTATAAATGTGGGCATGCTCATTCCTACAAGCAGCATAAATATCATTGATACCGCTCCTGAAGCTCTTCGTTCGATTTTGTTGTCGATATGAACGGCACTCATTAGCATCCCGAAGACAAATGCCGGAAGTAAAACCTCAATATGTATACCCTCATCCGCTCCAAGAAAGGATGATGTGATAAAGTGCAGAGACCATGTCAGGGTTACAATCACTACCGAGTAGAAAATAAGAGCTTTCCAGTCCTGTCTTATCTTATAGCAACCCATTTTTCTCCAGCCATACCATAAAAGCACAATAACAATTACAACTACAGCCATCATCTGCCATTTCATCCCTATCATAATAATCTGGAGTGGAATCATAAGGATTATTGTATCAAGGTCGTCAAAAATGGCAAGTACCTGAATTTTTTTGTAGACCCAACTGGTTCTAAGGCCTATAGCTGCAAGCATAGTAAAAAGTATTCCTGCAGAAGTTGGCGCCGCAAAACGACTAAGCAGCAGGCTCTCCTTCCACGCCTCCCAGTTTGTATTGTACTCTACAGGGAGCAAGATTACTACAAAGTAGAATGCTACCAATAACCATGGGAGGGCCGCTGTTGCCATCGCTATAAAGTAATCGCTAACGTAACGTCTCCATCTCACTTTATCAAGTTCAAACTCTCTCCCTACATTAATCATAATAAAAGAGAGGCAGATATAGAGCAAAATACTTATTGTATCTTGTAATGAGTCGTAGCCCTCTTCAATAAGGTTTGGCACTATTTGGGATAGTACCAATCCGGCAATTAAGAATATGGAGAAGGAGAGAACTTTTTTCATTGGAGAGGTGGCAAATAAGTAAAATTTAGCGGCAAATTTACTAAAATGCCGCTAAATGACAATAACTATTTCTTAATGTTTAATTACCACTATCTTCGACGGAGGGCTTTCGTTCCAGCATCTGTCAATTGCTGTAATAATGTATTTATGTTTCATTTTTTTACCGTCAGAAACGGGTAATAAAAATTGGGGCCTATTTACAATTTTTACCAGATACTTACTTTGGTCAATATCTGATTCTACACCTTCCGGAAACATATAGACTGCATAGAAATGTGCTGTTTGCATAGGATCTTTTGCCTCATTATGTCGCCATGTTAACCTCCCTGAATGGTATTGTAACTCTGATACAGCTATAGGGGCAATAGTGTCGATATGAGTGTATCGCGGTATAAGTGCCGGATATCTTTGATATTTTTGAGACAGAGAGTCGGTAAAACCGTCAGGATTCCTGGTTAAACTCCAGCCCGGCCACCAAACATTTCCGTGAACATCAGGTAACTCTCTCACCATTCTCATCTTAGCCGCAAATTGGCTTGTAAGTGGATTGTCAATATCAGGTTCAGTAAATGTAGAGATGTTCTGTCCAATATATAGGTGTGCACCATAGTTAGATCTGTTCCACCACTCAATCAGTGTCTTGTAGTCAGCAGCAGGGTGTCCTATCTTCCAGTATATCTGAGGAACATTGTAGTCAATCCATCCGTTTTTCACCCATAGAGGTACATCAGCATAGAGTTGATCATAATTTGAGAGACCATTTGTATTGCTTCCGCTGCCATCAGGAGTATCCTTGAGATTACGGTGTATCCCAAATGGGCTTATACCGAACCTTACCCAGGGTTTTAATGCCTTAATTGTATCGTTGAGAGCCTTGATAAGGGATGTTACATTATCTCTTCTCCAATCGGCCTTTTGCCAATATTCAAACCCCTTTTTTTTGCCATATTTTACAAATGAGGCATCATCATGAAACTCCTCAAAAGCGATGGGGTAGGGGTAGAAGTAGTCATCAAAATGAATTGCGTCAACATTATAGCGTGAAACAATATCTGCAATAACCTTGATTGTATGTGCTGCCGACTCCGGCTCACCCGGATCAAAGTAGAGCTGCTTTCCATATTTTTTGAAGATTCCGGGATTCTTAAAGTAAAGATGGTTAGGATGTAGCTGCTCATTTTCGTTAGATGTAACTCTGTATGGATTACACCATGCATGGAGCTCCATACCACGTTTATGACTCTCCTCAATCATAAACTGTAGAGGATCCCATACCGGGTCGGGTGCTTTTCCCTGCTCACCGGTTAGAAATCTGCTCCAGGGTTCAATTGTGGAGATATAAAATGCATCTGCCTGTGGCCTGACCTGGAATATTACAGCATTTATTCCTGTCTTTTCGAATATATCAAGAGTAGCTCTAAGGTGCTCCCTTATTGAGTCTGCACTCATCTCAGGAAAAAGCCTGTTACCTACAGTGTGAATCCATGCACCTCTAAACTCTCTCTTAGGTAGCTCTTTCCCATAAAAATGTGAAAAGGAGAGAGTTAAAACTAATAGAAAAATTAACCTCTTCATAATCTATTGTTCAAGACCTAATACTCTCATTATTCTCTTAGGTATATCTGTATTATCCATTCTGCCTGAGAAGAGTCTGCTTCCCGGACCGATAGCGTAAATTGGAACGGCTACTCCTGTATGAGAGGTTGTTGTCCAACCAATCCTTGCCTTGCTGTTGAGTTCACTATAAGCTGCAGTACTATCTTTGTTGATATCCATAGAGCTAACCTGGCGTTCGAGCTCTCCAAGTTTAAGCTCGTAACCGCGGTCACTTCCAAGAGTCATACCTCCTGTCTCATGGTCTGCAGTAACAACTATAAGGGTTTCGTTAGGGTACTTCTGATAGAACTGAAAAGCAACCTCCACTGCATCTGCAAAATCAAGAACTTCAAGAATATTTGTCTTTCCGTCTTTGCTATGTCCTGACCAGTCAATTTTTCCACCCTCTGCCATTATAAAGAACCCTTTTGTTCCGTAAAGGTGGTCTATTGCTACGGCAACAACCTGCTTAAGAGTAAGATCTGTTGCGGATCTATCTATAGCATAAGGGAGAGGACCCTCTTTGCCACTATCCTGAAACAGAGCCATCTTCTTTGCTCCCTTCTTGGAGATATAGTCACTAACACCCCTTGCAACAGTATACCCCCCCTCTTCAAGAATAGAGTAGATATCCCTCTGATCTTTGTCAGGACCTGTGGGCTGCACAAATCCTCCTCCTCCAAAAAAATCGAATCCACTTTGAGGTAATTGAAGAGCAATATCGTAATAACTATTTCTGCTTAAGCTATTTGCATAAAACGCAGCAGGGGTAGCGTGGTCAATAGTAACATTTGAAGTAACCCCTACCGGTATTCCGTTATCTTTAAGTTTATAGGTAAAGCTGATTAATTTATCTCCTTGAGGATTAACTCCTAATTTGCCATTGTCTGTTTTAAAACCGGTTGAAAGAGCTGTACCGGATGCAGAAGAGCATGTAATATATGAGTTGGCTGAGTATGTGGTCACCATTCCCATAACCGGAAACTTTGTAAAAGATAGTGGTTCATTAGCGATCTCTCCCTTCTGAGATGATAGGAATGCCTCTGCCATAGATATCTGAGCCAATCCCATACCGTCACCTATAAATAGGAAGACAAATTTTGGTCTCTCCATCTGTCCTGTTCTGCCCTGAGCCCAACCCTGTGCTCTCTGAGGTCTCTCCTGACCATTAATTATTGATGATGCACAAATTAGTACAAGTGCCAATACAAACAATTTAATCTTCATGTCGGTTTTTTATTTAGTTATACAAATATATACAAGAAAGGGTGTCCTTCTGTTCAAAGAGGCACCCTTTTCATGCATAATTATTAGATTTCTTAGTTAACCGGAGCCTCGGCTCTTCTCGCGTTATACATTATCTTAAGTGCAGATGTACGTCTAAGTTCCTGTTTGATATCTGTTACGATACCCATACGAACGTTCTCGTCTGCCTTAATTGATATTGTCATAAATTGACGGTCAACTTCACTCTTTGCTTCACGCTCTGCAGCGATAAAGTCTCTGATATCAGCCACTGTTTTGAATGAGTCATTTAACTGTATACGTGCGTCTGTACCAAACTGAGATTGTCTGCTCGCAATAGGGGTACCTACATAAATGTATGCAGCAAGGTCTTTTCTCTCAAGTTTTGCAATTTCGGTAGCTTCAGGTACTTTTACGGTAACCAGTCTGTCAGTTTGACGCATACTGGTAGATACCATAAAGAAGAACAAAATCATAAAGACGATATCGGGCAGGGATGCCGTGCTTAAAGCCGGTACACCTTTTTTCCCTTTTTTAGAAAATTTTGCCATTTTTTACCTGTTTTTTATCGTTTTTGACTACCTGTATCCTTAGGTTCTGCTTCAGATATATTTTGAGGAACAGCCTCTCTTACGATTCTCTGTTTATCCTCATCCAATGCAATATATTTTCTCCCGAAGTTAAGCATTGCAAAGTCGTCACGAATCTCGTTAATTGCCTTAACAAGTTCGTTTTGAACCTCTATATATGCTTTATAGCTTGTACTACGGGTATTCTGAAGAGAGATAACGCCTTTAGATACAGCAAAATTACCAAAACCTTCGATAACCTTATCCTCCTTCTCAGGAAGACTAACGTCATCTGCAGGGTTTGTGAGGAACTCCTTGGCTTTATCTTTGAGCTGGCTTACATCCATCATATCGCCCCCCGCATATAGTCGGTCGTAATCGTTCAGACGGACAACCAGAATATTACGGCGGTTGATCTGAACATCATCCTGCTTCTGATTTTCATCCGGCATTGGCGGCAGACGTCGCTGTAGTCCAGCCTCAACATCCATTGTTGTTACCATCAGAAAGAAGATAAGAAGCAAGAATGCGATATCGGCCATTGAGCCTGCATTGATTTCCTTTACTGGTCTTGCCATATTAAACTT
>CAZCXB010000077.1:0-9373 GCA_964502485.1 uncultured Muribaculaceae bacterium
CATCTACCTTAGCTGCAGATGATGTTATTCTGGCGGGGTTGAACTGAACCTTAAAGGGAAACCCCTCAACATCTACACTCTTAACCAAAACACTCTGCAGTGCTTTATAATTAGACCCGGCCTGCTCCCAGCAGGCGAGTTGCTCGTCGAAGAGAGCGGCCAGGTTAACTGAATTGAGAGTCTCTGTCATTGTATCTATTTTGATGAGCTCTTTTTGTTAAGCGCAATACGTGCCATTAACTCCCAGGTGCGGATTCTGTCCTTGTATGTGTTGTGTCCATTCATCTTTACAATATCGAGAGATGCATCTGAGTTCTCATCCCAGCGGCGGCAGTGATAAAGAACATCGTATATCCTTCCAATCTGATACTCTCTTGAGATATTTAGTCCAAGAGCGTAATCCTCTCCGTAACTGGTATTAGGAACTTTTACATCTCTCAAAACAGGTGTATAAAAAGCACGAGGGGCACCAAGTCCGTTTATCCTTAGAGCGTTGTTACGTCCGTTATCCGGAGTCCACTCTTTATGATCAATAATACCTGGGGCAATCATCTCCATCTTGAAGTTGGTCATCATATATGTTCCCACAACCATTGCGCAGTTCTGCTCGTAGAAGGCATCCACAATTTTTTGAACTGTGTTCTCGTCGCTGTAAACATCGTCGCTATCCAGCTGAATGGCAAACTTTCCGCATTTTGGGTGGTGTACTCCAAGATTCCAGCAGCCGCCTATCCCAAGATCTTTTCTTCCCGGAATAACGTGGATCAGTCTCGGGTCGGCATTGAATGACTCAATTGCTTCATATGTGCCATCTGTAGAGTGATTATCTACAATTATAAGATTAAATTTAAAAGTTGTCTTCTGCATAAGAACAGATTTCACTGCGTCCTCTATGGTCTTAATCCTGTTATAAACTGGAATTATCACCGATGCCTCAAATTCGAAGTCCCCTTTATTAAATTCAATCGCCTTAAATTCAGGAATAAGATATCCGCCTATTGCCTTTAGATGATCGGTGCACGCCTCCTCCATCTCAATTTGAACAGCGCGGTTTTTAGGATCTACATAATCAAAAATCTTCTCTCCCGATTTACGGGTATCCTGCTCAACCTCTGTGTAGAGATACTCATTAATATGAACCAACTCTCCCTTTTGGGATGATTTAAGGCGAAGGTCGTAAAGAGCTGCATACTTATAGTGTTTATCCATTGAGCTTACTGCACTCTTAAGTATCGCTGTATTGTAAAAGAGTACAGATCCAAAGTTAAAGTCATCTCTCAAACTTCCTATTTGATATGTAATTACCGGGTTTTGTTTTCTTACGCCTTCCAAAATCTGGAAATGATCGGCATAAACCATTGCAGCCGAAGTATCTGCAGCAATTTTAGCCATTCTCTCAAGTGCAAACATTCCAAGCACTAATGTAGACTCCTTGGTATAAATGAGTGTGAATTCACTATCTGCACGTTCAGCTATCTTCTTAATGGCCTTTGTACATTTTAACGATTCAACACTAATTATTTCACATCCGGGGATCTCTGCGGCATTATCTTGTGTTGAGAGCAGGTAAATTTTATTTACCAATTGAGACTCTTTTAATCCGCTAACTGTCTGTTCTACCTGAGCTTTGTCCTGATATGGGATAAAGCAATTCACACATTTTGTCATATCTTTTAGCTTAAACTTTTTAGGTTGCTAAGATATTCATTCGTAATCAAACGAGCAAAAAAAGAGAAATATTGCCATAAAAAGCGTACATTCGCCGTTCGCAAAAAAAGTTGAAATGCAGCATTACGATTACCTTATAGCCGGAAGTGGTCTTGCCGGTATATATGCGGCTTCCGTTGCCTCCCGTTACGGAACGGTTGCCCTGATTACAAAGTGTAAGGTTACAGATAGCAATACATACTATGCGCAGGGAGGAATTGCGGTGGTAACAGACAATGAAGACTCACCTGATTTTCATTCCGATGACACTATTACTGCCGGTAGAGGTCTGTGTAATCCATATGCCGTTGATATTCTTGTAAACGAGTGTCCGGTTAGGATAAAGGAGCTGATAGAAGATGGAATGAACTTTGATATGTCAGAAGGGGTTCTCTCTCTTGGGCTTGAGGGGGGGCATCGTAAAAGAAGGGTTCTACATGCCGGTGGAGATATCACCGGAAAGAGAATCAGTGAGTTTATGAGTGGGCAGATACTTTCCAATGCGGGAATAACACTATTCGAAAATCATCAGGCTCTGGAGGCCATCATTGACAATGATTTACCTGGAGATGGCGGCAGATGCATTGGTCTTAAAGTATGGAATTTCGATACCGGCTCTCAGGAAAATTTCTTTGCAGGCAGCACAATAATGGCACTTGGTGGTGCATCTGCAATCTATTCAAGGACAACCAATCCCGAAACTTCAACAGGAGATGGGATTGCTTTGTGTTATAAAGCGGGGTGTCAGATTGCCGATATGGAGTTCATTCAGTTTCACCCTACTACACTATACTCACCCGATAATAAATCTTATTTGATTAGTGAAGCCGTTCGTGGCGAAGGGGCTTATCTGCTTAACCATAATGGCGAAAGATTTATGGTAAGTGTTCATCCGCTTGCCGAACTTGCCCCAAGGGATGTTGTTGCACAGGCTATTGAGCGTGAGATAAAGAGAGATCCGGAGGGAAGAGGGTATGTATATCTATCCCTTAAACATCTTGACTCTGTTAGGATTAAAACTCGTTTCCCACATATTTTTGAAAAGTGTGCCCAACTTGGGATTGATTTAAGTGATAGAGTTCCGGTTGCTCCGGCTGCTCACTATATGGTCGGGGGTGTGAAGTGTGACACAGATGGGAGGACTGGTGTTGATGGACTCTATGTTTGCGGGGAACTTGCATCTACCGGAATTATGGGGGCCAATAGGCTTGCTTCCAACTCTCTTGCTGAATGCATCGTTTTTGGATACCGCTCAGTTATAAGTGCAAAAGAGGATCAGGGGTCAAACTCTCACCTAAAGGAGAGTATATACCGGTATAGTGTTTCGGTTCCGGAATCTGACTTCTCTGTTAACCCTGCAAAAATGGATGAGTATTGTTATGTCCGTAAGCAGGTATCACTCATAATGAGCAGATATGCCGGTATTGTAAGAGATGAACAGGGGTTAAAGAGTGCCTTAACAGAGCTTGAACAGATGAGGGAGAGCCTGTTTGCAACTAATTTCGGGAAGGAGTATTACTCATCAATGTCCGAGAATCTGCTTATTGTAGCCTCTCTTATTGTTAGCGGAGCTCTCTACCGAAGAGAGAGCCGGGGCGGACACTTCAGAAGTGACTATCCTAAAGAGAATAACTATAACCTATACCATTCAATTCAACAGAGAGGTAAGATGAACGGAAGTCTATCAGCAAATTGGTACGCGTCTGTTATAAAACCTCGTATAAAAAACAAAAAGCAGAGTTTATCTAAAAAACCGGCAAATCGTATTATGACTTACAACTCATTAATAGACAAAATTATTGACCTGGCAATTGAGGAGGATGTTGCTTCAGGTGATATTACAACAAATTCAATAATACTTGAGAAGACCAAGGCAACAGCAGTTTTCAAGATGAAAGCCGATGGTGTTGTCAGCGGTATTGACATTATCAAGCGTGTTTTTGAGCACCTGGACAAGAATGTAATCTGGAGGCCGTTTGTAAAGGATGGCGACAGTGTAAAGAAGGAGGATGTTATTGTAGAGATAGAGGGTAGTTACCGTTGTCTTTTGACCTCAGAGAGGATAGCTCTCAATATTTTGCAACGGATGTCGGGAATTGCAACCCTTACTGCTCAGTTTGTAAAGGAGATTGAGGGGACAGATGCTAAGATTCTTGATACAAGAAAAACTGCTCCGGGATTAAGAGTTCTTGACAAGATGGCTGTAGCTGCAGGTGGGGGTAAGAACCACAGAATGGGGCTTTTCGACATGGTTCTTATAAAGGATAACCACATTAAGATTTCAGGTGGAATCAAAAATGCAGTTGCCCAGATTAGGGAGAATATCAATATGGGTATGAAAATTGAAGTAGAAACCTCTAATCTGGACGAAGTGAAGGAGGCTGTAGAGTGTGGTGCCGATATTATAATGCTTGATAATATGGACAATGAGACAATGAAGCGGGCAATAGAGATAATAGCAGGCAGGTCAGAGACAGAGGCTTCGGGGAATATGACTCTCAGTCGGGTAAAAGAGGTTGCTCTTCTTGGGGTTAATTATATAAGTGTAGGGGCGCTAACCCACTCCATAAGTGCACTTGATATTAGTATGAATATTCGAGTTATACCGGATAACTAGGAGAAAGATTGAGAATAAGATGGAAAGAGAGAAAATAATATCGGAGATAATCAGGCTTAAAAAAGAGAAGGATGTGATAATCCTCGCCCATTTTTATACCGACCCGGAGGTTCAGGATTTGGCTGACTACCTGGGCGATTCACTTGGATTATCTCAAATGGCTGCAAATACAGAGGCTCAGATTATTCTTTTTTGCGGTGTTAAATTTATGGCAGAGACAGCATCGATAATATCACCCTCAAAGAAGGTTCTGCTTCCGGATATGACAGCCGGGTGCTCACTTGCCGAGAGTATCAAGGCAACAGATATTATCTCCTGGAGAGAGAGGAATCCGGAGGGAGTTGTCATCTCTTATGTCAACACCACGGCAGAGGTTAAGGCTCAGACAGATATTTGCTGCACATCTGCAAATGCAATTGAGGTAATAAAAAGTATCCCCGAGAATAAAAAAATATTCTTCGTCCCGGACAAACACCTTGCCTCCTATGTTAGAATAATGACCGGCCGGGATATTGAGATATGGGATGGAGATTGTTGTGTTCATGAGTATTATAGCACAAAACTGGTATTGGAAGAGGCTGCAAACTACCCGGATGCCGAACTGCTGATACACCCCGAGAGCAGCTGCTCTCACGACCCGGCAATCTATAAAAAACCGAATGCCTTTATCCTATCCACCACCGGTATGATAAAACGTGTAGGGGAGTCATCATCAAAACAGTTTTTGGTTGTTACCGAACCGGGTGTCATTCACCAGATGAAAAAACTCTATCCTAATAAGGAGTTCATCCCATGTGATGTTTACAACGAGTGCCTCCAGATGAGGAAGATAACCCTTCAAGCAATGCTAAACTCGCTTCAGGATGAGATACACGAAGTAAAAGTACCCGAAGACGTACGAGTTCGCGCATTCCCGTCAATAGAAAAAATGCTTGCAATCAAAGAGAGATAGAGTAACTTAATCCAATGATATTCGACCCCTCAATATCATCATCATCCTTTTCGGTTACATAACGGATATATAGATTAAAGCTGCTATTTTTATCTGCTCTGAAATTTGTTCCGATTGTGTAACGAATCTTTGTAAGCTCGTTTTTTTGCGGATCGTTAATTGTGTTATAGTACTCGAGAGAGAGGTAGGGAGATAATTTTGATTTTCTTATATCAAGTTCGCACATCAATCTGCTTCGAAGATACATTTTTGGATTTGCTCTGGTTGATGTTGCTGTAACTCCCATACGGTGAGTGGCCTGAAATCTCTCCCTTAGTGAAAATGAGAATCTTCCCACCTTATAACGAGCTGTAAGTTGTCCATAATAGCGGTTACGCTTCTCCCAACCATCCTCATATCTATTCTGATAAATAAACACATACCCTCCACTTGCCCTAAGATACTTATTGAATCTCCATGATAGCCCTACCGATGTTGCCGACCTTTGCAGTGACGAAAAACTATCTGCAAGTCTTACCTCCTGCCCTACACTTGCCTCCAGTTTTTTATTAAAATTATATGTGATCTCTCCAGAGCCATGAAAGCGAACACCAGACTGTGCAAACAAAAAATCCGGGACAATAAATATCCCCGCTGCCAGGATAATCATTGTAATGGTCTTAATAATCTTCATTTTTTATCTTTGTTATATTGTCAATTGTGTTGACCTCTGCAGAGTCTGGTTTGTAATAGATTTTTATAATTGCAGAGTCTCTCAGGAAATCTATATGACCTATCTCTACACTTAAAATAGTAAGCCCTGTTCTTATTTCAAGATCTTTAATTAGCTCCTCTCTTTTGTCTGGGGTAACAAGAGAGATTTTATCGTAGAGTATAAGTTTTGTGGGTATATGTTTAAGCCATCGGGTCCCTTCCAGAAACCAAATCCCGGCTATAAAGACCAAATTTGTAAATGCAAGCTCAACATAACTGAGTTCCATTGAGAGGGCATTTATTACCGAGATGGCTATGATTGCAAAAAGATAGGTCATCTCTCTGATAGGAACAGTCTCTGTCCGGTAACGTATAATACCGAAAATCGCAAATAAGCCAAGTGCAAAGCCCACGTTAATATTTATGCTCCCAAGCAGGAAAATCATTAAAAAAATACTAAGAGCTATTAATGTAAAGGTAAAGTAAAAGTCCCTTCTCCTGCTTTTATTATAGTAGAGACGGTGAATTATAAATCCTACAACGAGTGTGTTTATTATAAGTCTAACAACAAGCTGTCCGAATCCGATATTGTCGAATACGGGAGAATCAGTAAATAATTCCATTTTTATAGTGTGTTAATTTGTCAATTTCCATAAGCTTCATTTTGAAGAGGTTCTTCTTTAAAGTGTTATCTGTGAGTATACTCCCAATACAGTATTTACTGAAACCTGTCTCCTTTATTCTCATCTCCATCAAGAAATCTTTTATTGCCGAAACTCTCCTTGAGTCCTGTTTAGTCTCGATAACTACCAGATCGCGAAGCGAAAAACTCTTTCCGGTCTTCATGTTTTCAAATTCAATATCGAAATCTATTGTAACCCTTTCGCTTCTGATTTTGTCTATTAGGGTGATTCTTCTGAACCTGGTTTTTATACATCTATCAATCTGGTCCTGTTTCAAAAATGAATTCTTAATCAAAAAATCCTCTACAATTGAGTCCGACTCTTTAAATGCAGTTACGATCTCTCTACTGCTATCAAAACCATCAGGAATTTTTACTCTCTTCTTGGTGGTATAACCTCTATTATCTTTTTGTTTAATCTCAAAGTAGCTGCATCCACTCTCACAATACCATCTAAGCCTAATTTTATCCCGGGTTAGTGACCCATTGTGATGCCTTTTGAACAGGCTAAGTTCCGGGGTGTCAAAATAGAGAGTCATATATTTAAATACCATTACCCCATCGCTCTCCTGAATAGAGTAACTACTCTTTAGCCTCCTTAAAAGTTCCAGTAAATCGTCGGTCTTTGTAAGATATTTCCTGTCAATTCTGCGCATAAGTTTAATCCCTTTCACCTCTTCCAGAGAAATGGGAGTTAACTCATTTAGCACCTCTATGAATTGCGTTTCCATAAGTCACCGTATGCTATAACATAATATGGACACTTTCGAGTTTCAAATATAGCATAAGTTTCTGAAAACTAAAATAACACCTTGAGCATATTAAAATACCCTTTCGGCAAGAGTTACTATTAAAAAATTGGGGAGATTGATAGATTTGTGCCCATAAATTAATATTAACTCCAATGAAAAAAATCTACGTTATCTTTAAATTAGCCACTCTTTTTATGCTCTTTTCGCTCTTATCATGTGAAAAAATGGAGATAGATCTTGACGATCAAGAGGGATATGACTCAAATGCCCCTTTTGTTAAACTAACATCTCCAACTTCACAGATAATAACTGATATCTCATTTATCAATAAAAATGAGGGTATTATCTGTGGCAGTTTTGGGTTTATAGCAAAAACTTCAAATGGCGGAAGAAGCTGGGATGTGCTCAACTCGGGAATCAATCACTCATTCTTAAATGCGTTTATGCTGGATTCCAAAACGCTATATATGGCCCGAATAGGAATCTACAAAAGCAGTAACTCCGGGAGTAGCTTTAGTCCGCTTGGGGTATTGGCAGATTATTCAAACAGCATTTTCGGCATCTGCTTTTTTAATGAAAATGAGGGAGTTGTCATTAAAGGGAACCTAATATTGAAAACACGCAATGGAGGATCTACCTGGGATATTCAATATGACCGGGCAGAGAATATAAACAAGATGCAGTTTACTTCAAAAACAGTGGGTTATGTTGCAGGTGGACGTAGCTATGACTCGAACACTAAAGGGGAGATTCATAAAACGACTGACGGTGGAGAGAGCTGGCAACAGATACACTTAACCGATTCAAATATCAGCGCTATCTATTTCTTGAACAGTGAGAGAGGATTTTACGTAAACTACAACGATGAACTTTTCCGAACAGTAGACGGAGGAAAAATCTGGAGAAAACTATCGACAGTAGAGAGCGGTGCACTCTCTATATGCTTTACCGGAGAGAAGATTGGTTATCTCTCTACATATAGTGGAAAAATCCTTAAAACCATTGATGGGGGTATAAGCTGGCAGTTGGAGTGTGAATACCCTAATACACCAATAAATAAAATAGTTTTTGTAGAGAGAACCCTTTATGCCATTGGTAATAGTGGTCTTATCCTTGTAAAAAAATAGTCTCATATTGCTATCATAAATGCCAAGTCGGTATATTTTAAAAAAAGAGTGACCTCACGGCCACTCTTTTTTTAACCCAAATTAATTAGTACTATGTAGTCTTCTTCAGTGTAATTGTCCAAGTTTTAGTTCCATTTGAAACAGTAGCTGTGTTATCTACTGTACCGTCACCATAATCTACTGTATGTATCTTACCATCGTGGAAGGTTGTTTTTGCAATACCTTTAACAATCTCACTTGCAGATACTTTAAATATCAGTGGTGTAGTTGCCTCTATTGTTCTTGTTCTGCTTTCGCTCTTCTCATTTGTAATAGTAGCTGTTCCGTAGGTCTCTATTGTATCATCATCCTTGGTAGCAAGATCTCCCATCTTAATAAGTCGGTTAAGATTAGCAACCCTTTTTGTGTACTTGGTGCCATCCGGAATTGTTACCTTAAAATCTTCGGTAATAACAGCCTGCTGCGTATTGGCATCTACATCGCGGGTAATTGTACGTCCGACCCATCCGCTAAACATATATCCATCTTCTACAAAATCGATGTACTTAATTTTTTGCTCGCTTCCGGTTTTGCCATTATTTATAATATAGGCAGCAAGTTGACCCTTTCTTAGTTTACCATCGGGGCCGGTGTTTCCTGTAGATCCAAAATCTACAAGAAAAATCCTGACTCCGGAAGAGTCTCTTATTGTTATTGTTACTGTTCCTGTTAGATATCTTTCTCCCCATATTGCCTTAGTAGCCGGATATGAGGAATTCATTTTTAGGATCTCTGCAAGTATTGCATCTGTTGATGCGCTTGTAACTTCAATGTAAGAGTCCTGTTTTAACATTTCATCTTTAT
>CAZCXB010000078.1:0-5242 GCA_964502485.1 uncultured Muribaculaceae bacterium
AAAACAGGATCAATACTAATTTAGACATAAACAGACAATTTACTATGAAGAGAAATTTTTTTTTATTGATTTTTATTCTTACCGCAGCTGCAGGACCGGTAAGGGCTCAGATGTATATTCAGCTTACACTCAACGAATATCTTGAGAGGGTAAGAAAGGGAAACCTTGAATATGCCGCCGAGAGACTCTCTATGGATATTGCCGATGCCGAAATTATCTCTGCATCTGTTTTCAACGACCCCTCTATAGGGTTTGGCTACTATAACAATGAGTTAAATAGTATGCAGATGGGTCAGGGTGGTATTGTTGAGATATCAAAGACAATCTCTCTAGGGAGGAGATCAGCTGCAATACAACTTGCAAGAGGAGAGAGAGAGCTTACTGCTGCTCTGCTGACAGACTATTTCAGACGGCTTAGAGAGGAGGCGGTCATCACCTGGCTTGAAACTGTTAAGATGCGTGAGTTGTTCGAAATAAGAAGAAACAGCTACAAAGATCAGATTAAGCTGATGGAGTCCGACAGCATCCGCAGGGCTCATGAGAATATCCGTGATCTTGATGCGATGCAGAACAAGGTTGAGACAGGTATTCTCTATAGTGAGATAATTGACTCTGAAACAGAGCTATACTCTATGTATCAGAGCTTAACAAATTTTTGTGGATTAGGTGGAAGTGATACAGTATATATACCTGAGAGAAAAAATATCTGGAATAGTAAAGAGTTTGACCTTAACGATCTATTGACAACAGCTGTAGATAGCAGAGCAGATATAATTGCTGCAATCAAGGAGATAGATGTATCAAAATATGCATTGAATGCTGCTAAGAGTGGTAAAATTCCTGAATTTGACATCTTTATGGGATATGGGTTTAACTCAGAGGTGAAAAATGAGCTTGCTCCTGCCCCAAGACACAACGGAATAGAGTTTGGAATATCTATCCCTATCCCTTTGTCCAACAGAAATAGGGGAGAAATTCTCTCTGCAACTGCCAAAAGGTCACAGGCAGAACTCAGGTACAGCCAATCTGTAATGCAGGTAAAGAGTGAAGTTGTTAACGCATATAACGGATTTCTATCTGCCGATAAAAAGCTTAAACTCTTTAGAGGAGGTCTGGTTAGAATTGCAAAAGAGGTGCTTGACGCTAAGAGAGAGGAGTATTACAACGGAGATATTCACCTTATAGAGGTGATGGATGCCCAAAGGAGTTATGATGAGATTCTACTCTCTTTCTACTCTACGATATACGATAAATCACAAGCGCTGGTTCGTCTTGAGTCTGCAGCCGGTATCTGGAATATAGAGTAGTTAAGATTTTGATGCAGGCGGTGAGTATCTACCAGCTTCCGCCTGCTCCTCCACCTCCAAAACCGCCTCCGCCAAATCCTCCGAATCCTCCGCCTCCGAATCCGCCACCAAATCCACCACCGGACGAGCGGCCGCCTCTACCTCCCGATAGAAGAGAACCCAAAATCAGAAGGTCAAGAGCACTTGGCCCACCTCTTTTTCCGCCTCCCAGGTTTGTAGAGTTGCCACCTCTTCTTACTGCAGAAATCACAAAGAATATTACAAGAATCAGTACAAAAATGGCAGCAGCTGCGCTACCCTCTTCTCCCCCCTTGTAATCCTTGTAGCTATACTCTCCGGCTGCAATAGGCAGAATCACATTTAGAGCTTCGTTCAATCCTCCGTAGTAGTTATTTTCACGAAACAGAGGTATCATCTCATTATCTACTATCCTTTTACATACAGCATCGGGGAGAGCTCCCTCCAGGCCATATCCGGTTGCAATGAATGCCTCGCCTCTTTCGTTACCCACTTTTGGCTTGACAAGAATTACAATCCCGTTATTAAAACGGGAGTCTCCTACACCCCAACTTTGGCCAACTGAGTAGGCCATTTGTGACTTGTCGGTGCCGTCTAAAGTAGAGATTGTTAGTATAACTATCTGGTTAGATGTGTTCTGTGAAAATTCCACAAGTCTGTTTTCCAGATCGGACCTCTCAGTTACGCTTAGAACTCCTGCAAGGTCGTTTACAAGAACAGGGGGTACAGGCCTTGGCGGAACGCTTGAAAGAAGCAGGCCGGGAATCAGTAGCAGAAGAGAGAGAATTGCTCTCTTTCTACTCGCCAAAAGATATCTCATTACTCTGTTCATTTGTATCGTCTGTCTGATATTGGAAGTGTTTTTTTAGATTGTTTCCGGCCATCTCAATAACCGAAATCAACCCTTCTGCTATATTCCCCTCTTTAAGATGGGTAAGAAGAAGCTCTCTCTCCTGATCCCAGAAGTTTTCTTCAACTTTTTCGTTTATGCCCGAATCTCCGATTATTGCAAATTTGTGAGACTTCATGGCAATATATATCAGGACGCCGTTTCTCTCTTTTGTCTTATACATTTTAAGCTTGTTAAAGAGATAGATAGCTCTCTCAACCGGATCGCCCTTGCAAAGAGATTCAATATGAACACGAATCTCTCCCGATGTATTGAGCTCTGCAGATTCAATCGCCTTTACAATCTGCTCCTGCTCATCTTTTGAAAGATATACGGAGGCCCCCACGACTAAAACTCCACTACGGGAGCAACTTCTGCACCCTCTTTAGCCTCAAAGTAGATCTTTCTCTCAAATCCAAACATACCCGCTATCATATTCTTAGGGAACATTCGGATTGTTGTGTTATACACCCTTGCACTCTCGTTGTATTTTTGTCTCTCCACAGTAATTCTGTTCTCTGTCCCCTCTAACTGAGCCTGCAGCTCTAAGAAGTTTTGGTTTGCTTTGAGATCGGGATATCTCTCAACTACAACCATAAGGCGACCAAGGGCCGATGAGAGCTCTCCCTGTGCCTGCTGGAACTTCTCCATGGCCTGAGGTGTCATATTTGTTGGATCTATAGTTGTCTGCGTTGCCTTTGCCCTTGCATTCACAACTCCTTCAAGAGTCTCCCTCTCATGAGAAGCATACCCTTTAACAGTTGCTACAAGGTTAGGAATAAGATCTGCACGCCTCTGATAGACATTCTCTACCTGAGACCATGCCGTTGTAACCTGCTCCTCCTGTTTAACCATGCTGTTATAGCTGTTTTTTACCCACAGGAAAATCATAAGAACTACTCCTAATACTACTAGGAGCGTAATGAGACCTTTCGAAAGTTTCATATTGCTTTATATTAAATTGTTAATACTCTATTGAGCGATTCTTACACACCTAACAGATGCCCCGAAGAATCCTTTGTCTGCAAAATTGTATGGAAAATCAGAGATATCAAAATGGACGAGTCTATACTCTCCGTTCTTTGAATCTCTCTCCGAGGAACTCCACCAAAAACCGAACTGATTTATATTAGAGTAACTCTTGAAGTTGTTGGAAGAGCTTCCACCAGGGAGAGCGTTCCATCCCAATGTATTCTCTTTTAAATTATTGGGGCTAAACTTCCATACTCCTGTACCATTGAGAAGTGCATTTGCAGATGATTTTTGTCCAAGACCTTTCCAATCGTCATCAAAGCTGACAGCAGCTCCCTTGAGCGCTGAACCCAGATTCTCCCAATCTTCACGAGTAGGTATACTCCACCCCTGAGGACAGACCCCTTTAGGCCCATTTCCAAGTCCGGATGCACTGACTCCCCCCGTAGCTTCGTTCCATGTATATAGAACACCATAGATATCTGCAAGTGCAGATTCGTTATTGTATGGTTTTCCGGCACCTCTCCATTTGAGATTGGAGGTGAACCAGTCAAGTTTGTCTATCGTTTTGTATTTGTAAATCTTACCATCTCTGGTATCTGTAAAGCTGCCTGGACCTTCGGTAACCCCGGAGAAACTCTCAGGATTAGCCGGATTAATCACAACTGTAGCTTTACTCAAGGTCTTTGAGGCGTATTCCGAATGTGAAACGGTAAGAATAATCTGATAATCACCATGAGTGGCAGGAGTAGTTATTGTTACGTTTTGTCCCATAATGGAGTCTGCGCCAAAACCTTTGGTTGTCCATTTGTAAACTAATCCGCTCGCAGGCTCTGTAATGCCCGATGCAGATAGCTCTATCTCTTGCGATGCTGTCAAATATCCCGGGAGCGAGTATGTCAGTGTCCCAACCATATATTGTGTATCATCTGTGTCATCACCATCTTTCTTGCATGATGTAAATGCGAAAACTGTTGTTAAGAGCAGTGCCGTAAAAAAAACTGAATACTTTCTCATATTATTATTACTGAGGTCGAATTTTAAGGAACAAAGATATATTTTTTATTCTAAATTTGTGCCAAAATGAAGTTTGGGATGAAATATCTGAGAATTAAAATCAAAGAGATTGCATATCTGCTGGTTGGTTTTTCAATGGCCGCTGCCTGTACAACTCCTGTTTACAGAACAATTGACGGTTTTACTCAGGGGACAACTTACCATATTATATATTCCGATGAGTGCGGTGTTGTTCCCGACTCTCTTGTGGAGAGGATTCTTACAGATTTCGATCTCTCTCTCTCTGTTTATAATAAAGGGTCTCTTATAACTAAAGTGAATAACGGAGAGGATGTCGTTGTTGATACACTTTTTAGGAATGTTTTTAATAAATCGCTCACAATATACAAGTTAAGTGATGGTTTATTTGATGTTTCTGCATCTCCTCTCTTTAATATCTGGGGATTTGGTTTCAGTAACAGATCCGAAATTACTCAGGAGAGGGTTGACTCTGCTCTTATGCTCACCGGGATGGATAAGATATGGCTGGAAGGTAACAGAGTTATAAAAAGTAATCCTCTTGTAACAGTCAACTTTAACGCGATTGCTCAGGGTTACACTGCCGATGTCGTTGCAGCTGAGCTTGACAGAATCGGAATTAAGAACTATCTTGTGGAGGTTGGAGGGGAGATCTTCTGTAAAGGGGTAAACCCAAAGGGAAGAGAGTGGAGTGTGGGAATAGAGAGGCCGGTAGATGGTAATCTTATTCAGGGGTCAGATCTACAGGATATTGTTCTGCTTAAGGGTGGTGGACTTGCAACGTCAGGAAACTACAGAAAGTTTTATGAAGAGAACGGGGAGAGATATTCACATACTATCAATCCAAAAACCGGTTATCCTGTTAGGCACAGCCTCCTTAGTGCGACTGTAATAGCAAAGGATGCAATGACTGCTGATGCTTATGCAACCTGGTTTATGGTTGCAGGTGTGGAGAGTGCTAAGGAGATTATCGAGACCACTCCCGATATTGAGGGCTATCTTGTTTACTCCTCCGGAGATG
>CAZCXB010000078.1:5252-9035 GCA_964502485.1 uncultured Muribaculaceae bacterium
TGAGATAAGGGTTTACAAAAGTGCCGGCATAAATGTTAAAAATTAATTATTTATCATAAATTTAAAATGTTATGAGCAGCAATATCTCGAGAAGAAATTTTATCAAAACCTCTCTAACTGCCGGTGCAGCATTCGGACTGGGTTTTGCAGGGAGCAACCTTATCAGTTCACAAAACAGGTTTGATACTATCATCAAGGGAGGGGTAATTTATAACGGAGAGGGGGGCAAGCCCTTTGCCGGAGAGATTGGGATAAAGGATGGAAAGATCTCGGCAATCGCATCCTCTTTGGGAGAGAGTGCAGATATTATTGTAGATGCAAAGGGTAGAGCAGTATCTCCTGGCTTTATTGATATACACACTCATACAGACGGTAATCTATTTGATGCACCATTGGGAGATAGCAAGATTTTTCAGGGAGTAACCACCGATATAGGCGGCAATTGCGGCTCAAGTCCATTCCCGGGTAAGAGATGGGAGAGTATCTCCGGTTTTTATGGCGATCTTTCGAGAAACAAGCTTGGTATTAACTACGGCTCTTTTGTTGGGCAGGGTGACCTGAGACAATTTGTTGTGGGGGACAAGGATGTGCGCTGTACAGATGAGCAACTCACAGCAATGAAGAGAATTCTATCTGCTCAGATGGAGCAGGGGGCTGTAGGGCTCTCATGCGGATTGGAGTACACCCCGGGATCTTATGCCTCTAATGAGGAGATTGCCCATTTGTGCAGAGTTGTTGCGGAGCATAACGGTCTTTTTGCCATACATATGAGAAACGAGGATGACAGAGTTGAGGAGTCTGTTGCAGAGGCAATTCAGATAGCTAAGGATTCGGGGGTAAGACTTCAGATTTCCCACCTTAAAGCTCAGAACGCAGCAAACTGGCATAAGGCACCTGCGCTTTTAAGACAGATCGAGAGAGCTGCATCCGAGGGTGTGGATATCGCATTTGACCGTTACCCATATATTGCCTTCTCTACAGGAATGTCCTCATTTATCCCTCTCACTCATAGAGATGGTACTCGTGAAGATATTGTGGCCAGATTGCGTGATGAGCAGATATCCAAAAAGATAGGTGAATATGCACTATCCCGTATCGCACGATTGGGAGGTCCTGCCAATGTAGTGGTAACATCCTGCAAAGTAGATGATAACAAAAGATATATAGGTCTAAGCGTGGAGAAGTGCAGCGAACTGTCGGGGAAGGATACTTGGCCGTTTATCCGCGATCTTCTAATCGAAGAGAATGTCTCAGTAAGTATAATCGGCTTTGCAATGACAGAGGAGAATGTGAAGATGTTCCTCTCACACCCTCTTGGATTTCCTGCATCCGACGGCAGTGTTTACTCACCTGATGGTCCGCTCGGAAACAGTATGCCTCACCCAAGATCGTATGGAACTTTTCCAAGATTCTTTGGCAAGTACTGCAGAGAGGAGTCCCTAATGTCACTCTCAGAAGCCGTAAAAAAATGCACATCACTACCCGCTTCGAGACTCTCATTAAAAAACCGAGGCTCACTTATCCCCGGATACTATGCAGATATTGTAATATTTGACCCTCTAACCATTGCAGATACAGCAACTTTTGCCAGCCCTCATCAATTCCCTATAGGTGTAAACGAAGTGATAGTCAATGGCGTATTAACAATCTCCGGCGGCAAACCAACCGGTAATTTTGGCGGCGGAGTAGTTTAACCTTGGCAAGGGTTGTGGACAGGGTTGTCGTATGATTCAAAAACTTTAACAATTTGTGTTACGAGGGGGTGTCTCACTATGTCGCACTTTTCGAAATTGACAACAGAGACACCTTCGATACTTCCGATCATCTCAACACCTCTAAGAAGTCCTGAGTCACTCTTTTTTGGGAGATCTATCTGAGTTGCATCTCCGGTTACAATGAATTTTGAGTTGTTTCCCATTCTGGTCAGAAACATCTTAAGCTGTCCCATGGTGGTATTCTGTGCTTCGTCAAGAATCACAAATGCACTCTCAAGGGTGCGACCTCTCATAAATGCAAGAGGGGCAATTTGGATAATCCCCTCATCCATAAGTTCGGCAAGTCTTCTTGATGGAATCATATCTTTGAGGGCATCGTATAGTGGTTGCAGATAGGGGTCCAGCTTCTCTCTCATATCTCCCGGAAGGAATCCGAGTCTCTCTCCGGCCTCAACAGCAGGCCTTGTAAGGATCAATCTCTTAACTTCGCGGTTTTTAAGTGCTCTTACTGCAAGTGCTATAGCAGTATAGGTTTTACCGGTACCTGCGGGTCCTAAAGCAAAGAGCAGATCGCTATGTGAGTAACACTCAACAAGCCTCCTCTGATTTTTAGTGCGGGCACGGATTATCTTACCCTCTGTCCCTGCAACTATTATATCGTTCTCCTGTGAATCTGCCTTATCCCACTCGGGATCTCCTTTTTTATCCTCAAATAGTTGGTTAACATCATCTTCGCTTAATCTTAGTTTTCTGCCCCTTATCTCTATCAGAGACTCTATTTTGCTTTGAAACAGGTCGATATCATTAGTGCTCCCTTTAAGGAATATCTCAGAACCTCTTGCTACAATCTTCATTTTGGGAAAATATGCAGCGAGCCGGTCTAATATTTTGTTATTTACCCCATAGATATCTAAAGGGTCTATCTCATTAAGCTGGAATATCTTTTCTATCATGATTCTTGCTCTATATATAGTTGAATTTTACTATTTACCGAAACTTCTGTAGTATCTCCTTATAAGCGCATCCTCCCCAACAATTTTGTAGCCTGAAGGGTTTTCTAAATAATCTTTTATGGGTATAATTGTGAAGTGCCCTCCGGTAGCCGCTGGTCTTGATGTCCAGATATAATGGCTAACAGGTTTTAGTATGCTTTTTCTATTTGCATAATCCTTTGTTATAGAGATTTCTAACATCAATCCGATTCTTGTATTGGCAGCTGTCATATTGGAGATTGCATTCCCAAGTGAGTAGGCAGTAACTCTCTGTATCTCTCCGGCTGTGCAGCTATAGGTGACCACATCCTGGGGTACATGTGGATGAGATCCGATAATAATATCTGTTCCATGTCTGTAGAACAGTCTCTCCCACCTCTTCTGAGACAGTGAAGGGGTTAATATATACTCATCTCCCCAGTGGACCGAAACTATAGTAAAGTCAACTCCGGAGTGCCTCGCTTTCTCTAGATCCCTGATAATCTGTACAGAGTCCAGAAGCTTTACAACATAGGGCTCCGGAACCGGAATTCCGTTTGTACCGTAAGTGTAGTTGAGAAATGCAATACGGATACCTTTTTTCTCTACAATTAGAGGATGCATCTCCTCTTCGTGTGCCCTGTCTGAATAGATCCCTGTATGATATACTCCGGGGTTACCCTCTTTTAATTGACGGTATAGCTTTAGGCTCCCTTTCAGTCCGGCTCCTCTTTTGTCTGCAGAGTGGTTGTTTGCGGCAAAAAGCAGATTTATTCCACTTTTGACTGCCTCAATAGCTAGTGACTCAGGAGAGCAGAAAACAGGATATCCACTATATGGAGCCGGTCCGAATGTTGTCTCCATATTAGCTGCAACAATATCGGCATCAGCGAATAAAGGTTTAAGATATTGGAAGTAGTGAGAGTAGTCATATGAGTCAGATGAACCCCTCTCTCCGGATCCTTTATAGGCAGACTCAAGCTGCGCCTTATGCTGCATTATATCCCCCAAAAAAATCATTTTAAGGGTATCCGGATTACCTCTTATAAAAGCTGAAGCAATCTGCATATAGATTATCAGTGCTTTTATCATTATAT
>CAZCXB010000079.1:0-9000 GCA_964502485.1 uncultured Muribaculaceae bacterium
CCTGAGCCAGGATCAAACTCTTCATTGTAAAAATTTTAAAATGTTTGTCTCTCCTATAACTCGTTTATAATTCCAAAGAATTAACGCTCTACTCTTTATTGTACTACTGTTAAATTGTACTTGTCTTTCAATATTTTCAAAGATCTATCTTTTATAAACCCTCGCAGGCTAAACCCCGTTCCGTTTGGGGAGTGCAAAGGTAAGCATCTTTTCTTATTTCGCAAATAAATCTTAAAAAAAACCTAACAAAAATGCAACCTTTTTTGGAACATCCTATCTTACAACAAACTCTGTTGAGTACTCTAAAGGCTCCCCATTTGCTGTTATCCCCTCAATAACCAGTTTATATGTACCGGGAAGGGATGAAGTTTTAACTGACACCTCCAGATTCTCACGAGAGGAAAGCTCTATTTGAGGATTCCAGTATAGTAAAGAGCGAAGATCCGGGATATTGTCAATCTTATCCAGAGCAGAAGCTGTCATTTTTGAAGGATATAAAAGACCCTTGAAATCTAAAATTCTCACATTTTTGTTAAACGTTAATCCGGAATAGTCTCCTTTGTATGTACGAAAAGATGCAATCCCATCAAAGCTCGAAATACCGATAAAGTATTGTGAAGAGTAGATTGAGAGCGTCTCTACCTTTAAAGGGTCGTAATTGAGCAGTTTTGAATGGTCAAAAACAGCTATCCCATCAATCAGAACGAGAGTATTTCCTCTAGTATATGTAAGTGTATTATAAGACTCCTCAATTCGCATTTGGAGATCGGGTCTCCCGTCAAGACGACGAAATCTAAGCTCCGGAACATACTCAATAATTACCTCCTGCATAACAGGGAATCTTGTATAGTCATCAAGCCTGTAAACAACCGGATTTGACCTCAACAGAGGATCTCTGTTAATAGGCATAAAATGATAAATGGTATCAATCCCGAACCTTCTGCCTATCTGCATCTCTATGCTTCTCTCTCTGAGAGAATTCTCCATTCTTGGAGCAAGTTTTAATCCGGGTATCTTACTGATATAGCTCTTTACGAAAGGATCAAAGAGCTCGAAGGTAAATAGGCTTGCCGAATCGGCTGCAGGAATCTCAAGAACAATCTCTCTATCTCCAAATATTGAGTTTGTATAGAAGTTAAAGAGACTCATAGAGTCAATATATGTTGAATAGAGATCTGACTCTCCTCCTGCTGCCGATAAAAAAACAATCTTATCATTTAAGTTGGTACCAGATTGGCAATTAACTCTTCCAGAAATAATTTCGCCTTCATACTCAGGAGTATATTTATCGGAAAAAGATATGTTTTCTGTATTAAGTCCACTTAAATAGCCGGAGATTCCCGGGGTTACACTGCTTTGAATAGAGTCAGTTTTAAAAATTGAGAGCGATAGGGAGATCGGCTCTTCTGAGTTGCTGACAAGAGTTATAGGGAAAGTACTGTTGGTGGGAAGAATCTTCCCTCCTACTCCAAACCTGGCTTCAACTGCTGCCAAGGTGCCAAGAGAGGTAAGAGAGGTCCCCGATCTGATATCATTTAACTGCTCTCTATGCTCTCTATCTTCAACAATTTCGCAACCCGGAACTCTCTCTCCGGTGAGAACATTGTATATCGGGAAGATCTTTTCATATATGGAGGGAGAAACTTCGTTAAGCATCTGCTTGGTATATGCCCGGATAAGATAGTTTCCTGTAGGAAGAGCGGCAGGAAGATTGATATGCCCGCATCCTCGTCCATTAACCAAGGATATTTTACCTGTCAAAACTACAGAATTTGCGTTATGTACCTCAAAATATGCAACAGAGCTTAATTTCGATACTCTTGCCCCTCCGGAGATATCCAGACAGTACGCAGAGATCCACATATCCTCTCCTGCTATATAGGCCCCTCTATCTGTTGACAGATAAAGTCTCTCAATTGCTCGTCCCTTTGCAACCAGTTGATTTGGTAAAAAATTGCTTAACGAGAGTAAAAGGAGTGTAGTAATTATATATTTAAAAATTTTCATTGGAGTCTGATATTATTTATGATTATTCGGCCAAAAGGAGGGTTTGTTTTTTGTTCCATATACTCTGCAATCCACACATCTCTTAGTAACCCAGAAGCTTTCATTAGTTTCTTCGAAATAACTTACCACGTCAAAACCTGTAAGATATAGATCATCAATGTTTGCAGGGTTGTCAGGACCAACAGTCACGGTTTCACAATTTTTTGGAGGAATATAGATGTCCATATCTACTCCATAGGCATAATTACGTCTCTTAGAGACGACAGCAGCACTAATATATCCGATTACCACCTCGGATGGGTTGCTCACACATTTAATATTACCTGCCATCTCACTCGGCTGAGGTGAGAATATCCCCCCAATATCATTTGAGTTCTTCCTTATATTCTCCCAGTATATGTAAGCCTCCTTGGAAATTGCCATCTGTGTAAGCTCCATAGAGTAGAGATAGCTTACTCTTTTATCGGAGGAGCCCATTGACACAAGCGGCTTTTCAATCACTCTGTCCTCAGTCAGATGTGTCGTACTCGCAATAAGAATTGAAGAGGATACACCTTTACCCCAACAGTAGTAACGGTTCATATCCATCGGGATTTCATTTACCTTCTTGGTCACAGGGTTATACTCAAATACAGAGAGATATTGAGAATGAAACTCCCAATCCTCTTTAAAGCTCCACTTGTAGTATTTGGTTTTATTCTCGGGATCATAAGCGTTTACATAAAAGGTTACGCTCATCTTCTCTCTATCTGTTGTATATCCGATTGAATCAATCGGAGGAGTTTTTAATACCGATAAAAACTCGGATTCATATTTTTTTGAACTCACTAATGCACAAAGCTTATATCTTACATTAGGGTTAATTCCCATTGTCTTTATGTGATACTGAATCTGAACTCCTCTTCTTACCTCGGTAGCAGAGTATCTTACTCCCGTTTCACTCTCCACCCATACTGTTGCTCTGGATATGTAATTGATTCTGTTTGGGTCATTAAGTGCTAGTGAACGGCTGATTATTACCTTGGTAGTATCATTTTGAATTATATCTCCCTCTATAACAATCATATTATCTATAGATGAAACTCCCTCAGGATCGAAAGGAGTGATACAACTGACAATTAGCAGCATTAATGCAACGATAGCACTATTTATATAATTATTTTTCATCTCTATTCTGTCAGAATTTAATATTGTAATTTATATATGGAATCGGAGCTCCAAATATTGAAAGCTTATATCCCTGAATGGTAGATCCTTGATTAGTGTCATAATAGACAGAAAAGGCATTTTTACGCCCGGTAAGATTATATACACCAATTGTTATTGTGCTGTGTGTTAATAGAGTTATATTGTGACTTGGCTCAATATTAACCGAAAAATCCATCCGGAAATAGTCAGGAATTCTATAGGCATTTCTGTCTGAGTAGAATAGTCTGTAACCATCTCCGTAGTAGTATTTGCTGATTGGTATTGTAACAGGTCTTCCTGTTGAGTAATCCACATTAAGAGAGACACTGAACCTTTGCGTAAACTTATAGTTTGCAATAATTTTAAGATCATGAGGTTTGTCATAAGAGGCAGAGTACCAGTTCCCTCTGTTTATATTATAGACCTCCTTTTTTCCGCTCTCCCTTAATTGAGTCCGTGAATAGGTATATGAGAACCACCCATTAAGCTTACCAAGAGGTTTCTTTGCCATAAATTCTACTCCGTATGCTCTTCCTTCTGTTTTAAGCACATCTCTCTCAATATTTTCATTCATATTCAGAATTGCTCCGCTCTTATAATCAAGATAGTCATACATCTCTTTGTAATATGCTTCAAGTGAGAGCTCTACCCTTCTTGATAGTGCATTTTTATATACACCTGCAGCGGCCTGCCATCCTCTCTGTGGGTCGATATTGGCATCGCTTAGTTTCCATATATCGGTTGGTGATACAGATGAGGTATTAGAGAGCATATGAATATTTTGCCTCATACTGTTAAACCCTGCTTTTATAGAGAGATCGTCACTGAATGAGTATCTCGCAGATATTCGAAACTCCGGACCTGAAAATGGTTTTACAAAGCCTCCTTTTCCTACTTTAACCGAGTCAATAATGGATAACTCGCTCCTATCATCATCTCCATACTTATAATACTCAGCCGGACCTAAAGCTGAATAGAGTGAGTATCTTAAACCCAGGTCTAAAGAGAGGTTATCTGCAATACTCCAGCTGTCACTTATATATAGTGCCATCTCGAGAGCATTCTCATCATTAAGTCTCTTAGGGGTTAACAGAGACAACTCTCCCAATGGGTTAAGTACACCGGGTGTAAGGTTGTAGTAGAGGGTATTTAAACCATAGTTCACATTGTGCTTATCATTCACATGCCAGTTAAAGTTAGTCTTAAGGAAAGCCTGTCTTATATTAAACTTCATATTGTAGGCAGCCAAGGGGTTGCCCTTCTCCTCTGTATTGTAGTTGTACTGATCATATCCTGCACTTACAACAAGGTTGTGCTTATCATTGATTATATTTCTCCACTTGAGCGAGAGGTTTGTATTCTGATAGCTGTAGCTTGTATCTGCACTAAAGTTAAAACTGTCTCCAGAGTAGTAACCGTAGAGATAGAGTGTATTTCTGTTGTTAAATTTATGTGTTAGGCCAACAGTTGCGTCATGAAAGGATGCTGAGCCATCCTTGTAGCCGCTCTCCGGAGGTAGAAGCCCTAAAATCCAGTTCGAATATGTTGTTCTCAGCCCTGCAATAAAGTTTGTCTTATCTCTCTTTATTGGCCCCTCAATATGAAACTTACCTGTAAGCAATCCTAAACCTGCAGAGCCGGTTATTTTGTTGCTGTTGCCATTTCTGCTGTTAATCTCAAGTACAGATGAGATTCTACCTCCGTACTTGGCTGGAATTGTACTTTTATATAGCTCAATATCATTTACTACATCCGGATTGAAGGCAGAGAAGAGTCCAAAAAGATGCGTAGGGTTATAGATTGTACCCTCATTGAAGAGGATAAGGTTCTGATCGGTTGCTCCCCCCCGTACATTAAAACCACCCGAAGACTCTCCTACCGATTTAACTCCAGGCAGTGTCAATACAATCTTCATTACATCTGCCTCTCCAAATGCAGCAGGCACATGTTTGATTCTGTCTATTCTCACTCTTTCAAGACCAATCTGGGTGCTTCTCATCTTTTGAGTACTCTCTGCAGTAAGAACAATACCTTTAAGCGGATATACCTTATCCTTCATAAAAATATCCATCTCACCATCTCCGTAAACCTCCATCATAAGTCTGCTGTCCTCTAAACCGTATCCTTTTAAAACAAGGGCGGTCTCTCCATTGGGGATAAGAATCCTGTAAAACCCGAAAGCATCTGTTGTTGCAACAGTGTGTGGTTTTTCTACTATAACCGATACCCCTGCCATAGGTTCTCCTGTATCAAGATTCTTAACATAGCCTCTCAGGAGCGAACGTCCATCTATCTTTGCCATATTCGGATCTCCTATCTTGTAGATCTTGTTCTCTGATCTTGCACTATTATCACTATAAGTAATAGCTTTAAGATGATCGCCTGTACCCCCCTGTGCAGAATCAACGGAGAAGTATCCCGCCGGGAGATCAGAAAGGATACCTATACCTTTGAGTATGAAAACAGAGTTGCCGATTCGGGAGATAGAGTACCCTATCTGCCCAAACTCCCTTGTAAGATCGTCTATAAAACCGGATTTTGTTGTTTGAATACTAATCTTAATAGTATCTTCGCCATAATCCATTTTGTAAAAGAGTCCCATTCCGGTATTTCTCTCGAACTCTTTCCTTAGAGAGTCAATCCCCACTTTATTAAGGTTTATTCGGACGCTCTCCTGAGCATATATCCCGGCATTTATTATTATTATTGCAAAAAATGCAATAAGCAAGATGATTCTTTTCATTTTCTTTGGTTAATACCTGATGATTCAATAAATCTTACTATTTCCTTAAAGAAGAGATCTTGATTCTCTCTAATATCCAGATTATTTTCCCGGATAAATGGGGTTACAGCTTTTCTTCTCACTCCGTAAAAAGAGATGATATCCCTGTATCTCTTAATAGTCTGAACCCTCTTCTCATCGGCAAGATAGAATGTGTATGCAGGCAGAAACATTCTCTCTACTTTACTGTTCGTTACAGAGCTTGCAAAATGGTTAATCCTCTCAGCATATATTTTTTTGGTTCTCTTCAAAAGCTTAGATCTATTGTTTTCGTACATCACTTCATAGTACCCATTAGGAATATTTTTTAAGTTTAAACCACCCTCGTCAGGAAATTTTTCTGAAATATTTATAAACCTCCTCTCTCCAATCTTGAAGTACTGCACAAATTCCTTGTTAAGTAATATAAATCTTCCACTCTCCTCAACTTTGAGATAGAGCTCGTCTATGTGGCTATTGATGTTTAATTGCACATCAGTATATAACTTGTCATTAAACACTACCTCTCCCTTCTCAAAATTTTCTGAATAGGCATAAAATGTTCCCGTATGTATAAACCGGTAGGCAAGGGGTGCTGTCCCTCTGTATAGATTAGACAGTCCGCCGGCACTGTCAATAAACAATTTATAATCCTCACCCGCTTGCGCATTAGCACAAATGGAGAGAATTGACAGCAATGGAACTAATAGAGCTCTCTTTATCATTTTAAGATTAATAGGTTAATTGATTTAACAAAAGTTATATAGGATACTTGTTACGGTTCTTGAAAAGTGGCGTAAATATAGCAAAGTTTTTACTTAAGTGTTAGAAAAGTGTAGATTGTGACTATTTTTGTAACAGTATAATAATGAATAATCCCGGGAAATATGAAATTAGATCGCGAAACGCCATTTAAAGACCAAATAGATTCCGTTTCTATAGAGAGAATTGAGCAGGTACTTATGCTCCTTGATAGTCTGAAAATAGATCACAGAATTTGGTTTCACCCTCCTTTACCCACAATTGAAGCAGCTATGGATTACTGGAAAGATCTACCCGGAACTCACTGTAAAAATCTGTTTTTCCGAAATCATAAAGGGAACCGTCACTATCTTGTAATAATGGAGTGCCACCAAGTAATGAATATTTATGGGCTTGAACAGACTCTAAAACAGGGCAAACTCACATTTGCATCTCCGGAGAGAATGAAAAAGTACTTGGGGGTTGATCCCGGATCGGTCACCCCTTTTGGTTTAATAAATGATCCGGATAAGCATGTGACACTTTTTATTGATGAAACGTTGAAAAACAGTGAATATCTCAGCTTTCACCCAAATGATAATAGAGCAACTATAATTATATCTCGAGCTGATCTCATTCGATTCATTGAGTATTGCGGTAATGAATACCATTTTTTCAAAGTATAACTTAACAAATCCCGGTAATCCTTTCCTGTCTAAAACTAATATGCAATGTAATTGATAGCGTCAATCAATTCTTTATCTGCACTTAGTACTCTATTTCTAAGAGTGAAACTATCATTTGATACTATTCCGTTTTTTTTGATATGCTCTACTAATAAGGAGGGGTTAATATCCTTTGAAATAACACCCAAGTTGAGGAGTGAAAACTCATGGGCATTTATCTCTTGCTCTAAATGAGCAGGAGTCATTAAAACAGCTTTGCCGAGAAATGCTGCTTCACAGATTGTTTCATAACCGGCTGTTGTAAGCAGGCCTGAGCAGCCTTCAAGGTATTTAAGAAACTCCTTATCGTCAATCCGGTGAAAGTGGAGATTTTCACTATAAGGAAAAATATCAAGGGCTGCGATATTATCTACAAAAACATGCACTTTAACATCTTGGTTTAAATAACTCCAGGTAATCAAATCTGATGCTAAGCAACTATTGACCAGATAACAAAGAAGGTATCCGCCATCATATGGTTTTAATTTTTTTACATCCTCCCTCAAAATTGGTGGTATTACTTTAAAATCATTTTTGCTGCTTTCCCAGGGATAAACCGACAATGCAAGTGTTAAGTTGCTTTTATACTTGCAGATGGCAGATAAAAATCTCAACGAACTCTTCTTTATCCTACTTTTATCATAATAAGAACCCTTGGCAAAAACCATAAACTGATGTGCTATACTTACGATTTTAACTTTGGGTCTATATAATAGCGTATATAATCCGAATATCGGTTCGTAAAAATTAATTACAAGGTTTGGTTTGTGCTCCGCTAATAGCTTATCAATATATCTCAGTGAACTAAAAAAGGTGTAAATCTTCGCAGGCGATAAATTATTTATTATGGTTCTGGTAATAGATACCTTTTTTTTAGATTTGGTATAGAAGAATTCCGGAGTAGGGTAAGAGCCGATAAAAGCATCTTCTGACTTAAAGAAATCGGGGATCCCTCTTACGCTCACCTTCCCTATGATTAGCCCTGTAATAGTGTGACCATCCTCTCTCAGAATTTTACTTACAGCAAGAGCCTGAGTCATATGACCCCTACCCTCACCTTGCAGAAATATTAATACCTTCATAATTTATATTGTTGCCGGAACTCTTACTCCTACCCCCTCCTGTATTGGAGCATTGACATAACTCTCTTTTATAGTTTCGCAGGAGTGGTAATAGAGAATTTTCCAGGTTCCGTCATACTCTTCTGTTGCCGCAGAGAGGGACTCAACCCAGTCACCGGCATTAATATATAATAGATCTCCTATTAGTTTATTCTCCGGGTGATGTATATGTCCACAAATAACACCTGTGCAATTGCGTGTTTCTGCAATATCTGCAAGATGTTTTTCATAATCACCTATATAAGATAGAGAAGATTTTACCTTTCTCTTTATAATTGACGATATAGATCTATAAGGAAGTTCTCTTTCTGACCGCCACTTATTGTAGAGAGAGTTAACATTCAACAAAAGAGTGTATCCTATATCTCCTAACTTAGAAATCCACTTCCAGTTTGTAGTAATTTTATCAAATTCATCTCCATGAGTTACAAGATATTTTTTACCGGAACTTTCATAT
>CAZCXB010000080.1:0-8984 GCA_964502485.1 uncultured Muribaculaceae bacterium
TTTTTTCTTAATAGCTAATTTTGTTCACTTTTTTTAAAATGATTAACTTCGCAGTTTGAATTATATTCACATAATAAATTTTATGGAAATTCCTGCAAAATACGACCCATCTCAAACAGAGACAAAATGGTATGAATATTGGCTGAATAATGGCTTTTTTCACTCAGAACCAAATGAAAAAGAGGCTTATACAATAGTTATTCCTCCTCCAAACGTCACCGGTGTACTTCATATGGGTCATATGTTAAACAACACTATTCAGGATGTTCTTGTAAGACGTGCAAGGATGTCCGGCAAAAATGCCTGCTGGGTACCGGGAACAGATCACGCATCAATTGCAACCGAGGCTAAGGTGGTAGCCAAGCTTAAAGAGGAGGGGGTTGAGAAGAGTGATTTAAGCAGGGAGGAGTTTCTTAAACATGCATGGGATTGGAAAGAGAAGCATGGAGGTATAATTCTTGAACAGCTTCGAAAATTGGGTGCATCATGTGACTGGGAGAGAACCAGTTTTACAATGGATCCACCCCTTAGCAAAGCTGTAATCAATACTTTTGTATACTTTTACAATAATGGTTTAATATACAGAGGAGTAAGGATGGTCAACTGGGACCCTGTCGGACAGACTGCGGTTAGTGATGAAGAGGTATTGCACAGAGATACACCATCTACCCTTTATTATATAAAATACTTCATCTCTGAGAACGGTACTCCTTCTCAAAATTATATAGTTATTGCCACAACCCGCCCTGAGACAATAATGGCGGATAGTGCTGTGTGTATTCATCCCGATGATGAAAGGTATTTTTCACTTAAGGGTAAAAAAGTGTTTATACCATTGATAGATAAGGAGATTCCTGTGATAGAGGATGATTATGTATCAATGGATTTCGGAACCGGATGTCTAAAAATAACCCCTGCTCACGATATAAATGACTATGAGATAGGTCTCCGTCACAATCTTGAGGTTATTGATATTTTGGACAACTATGCGAGATTGAATGAAAATGCAAGGATTCTTGTTGGAGAGGAGAGGTTTTCTGCCAGAAAATCTATAGTGAAATTACTTGAAGATTCAGGTTATCTTATCAAAAAAGAGGAGTATAACTCACAGGTAGGCTATTCGGAGAGGACCAACGCTGTAATCGAGCCAAGACTCTCTCTTCAGTGGTTTATGAAGATGAGTGAAATTGCAAAACCTGCACTGAATCTTGTAATGGAGGATAAGATACGCCTTATCCCTGATAAATATAGAAATACTTACAGACATTGGATGGAGGGTGTAAAAGATTGGTGTATTTCCCGCCAGCTTTGGTGGGGTCAGCAGATTCCCGCCTGGTACCTTCCGGATGGACGTTTAGTGGTTGCCGCCGATTCCGAAAGTGCACTTATTCTTGCAAAAGATCTTGTTCCGGAGATCACTTTGGGTGATTTGCGTCAGGATCCCGATGTGCTTGACACATGGTTCTCTTCGTGGCTGTGGCCTATCTCTGTATTTGATCCTGAGAAACCTGGTTTCCCGGAAAGAGAGGCAAACCGCGAGTTAGCCTATTACTACCCTACAAACGATTTGGTAACTGCTCCGGAGATACTCTTCTTCTGGGTGGCCAGAATGATAATTGCCGGTAATGAATTTTGTTCAGATATCCCTTTTAAGAATGTCTATCTAACAGGTACAGTCAGAGATAAGATGGGCAGAAAAATGTCAAAATCTCTTGGGAATTCACCTGATCCCGTTAAACTGATTGAGAGTTATGGTGCAGACGGAGTCAGAGTTGGTATGCTATTGTGCAGCAGTGCAGGAAACGATATTCTCTATGACGACAGTCAGGTTGAGCAGGGAAGAAATTTTTCGAACAAGATATGGAATGCATATCGCCTGGTAAAGGGTTGGGAAACAGATAGCGATGCCGTTATACCGGAACACTCGGCCATTGCTGTAAAGTGGTTTGACCATTTACTTTCACAATCAATTGATACAATCAATGATCATTTCGATAAATTCCGTCTCTCTGATGCACTTATGACACTATATAAGCTGTTTTGGGATGACTTCTGCGCCTGGTATCTGGAAATTATTAAACCACCATTCGGCAAAAAAATTGATATATACACATACAATTCAACTCTACAGTTTTTTGACAAACTTCTTAGATTGTTACATCCTTATATTCCATTTATTACAGAGGAGTTATGGCAGAATTTAGCTGATAGAAAAGAGGGTGAGAGCATAATGATTTCTCAAATGCCGGTTGCTTCTGAGTGCTCTTCCGGGACAATATCCGCTTTCAACCTTGCAAAATCTGCCATTGTTAATGTCAGGAGCATCCGTCAGTCAAAAGGGATATCTCCAAAAGAGGAGCTTGCTCTATATGTTAAGGGTGACCTTGCTCCCGAAATGTATTGTATATTAAAGAAAATGGCAAATATTTCGGACATTTATGATATGTCAGATAAGGAAGATGGAATGAATGGATCATCTTTTATGTCTGAGACAACAGAATTTTTTGTTCCTTTGGCAGGATTGACAGACATAAATGAAGAGATTAAAAAAATCGAATCAGAACTTAAACATCTTGAGGGATTTCTAAAAACGGTAAACTCTAAACTATCCAACGAGAGGTTTATGTCAAGTGCGCCTCCTGCAGTAATAGAGACTGAGTTAAAAAAGAGATCTGATGCAGGATTGAAGATTGAGAAACTTAATCAGTTAAAACAGGAGTTAATTAAGTAAATATGTACAGGTCCGAAACCACTCTTGAAGTAAGGTATTATGAGACAGATCTTATGGGTATTGTTCACCACTCAAATTATATAAGGTATTTTGAATGGGGCAGACATATAGCTCTTGTAGAGTTAGGGCTTCCTACTCAGGATATAGAGAAGAGAGGGATTATGATGCCGGTAATCAGAGCAGAGTGTAACTATAAAAAACCTGCCAGACAGGGAGATAAGCTAAGAATTGTAAGCTCTGTGAGTGAGATGCCAAGGGTAAAACTTGTAATTGAGACAGAGATTTACAATGAAGAGGATGAGCTCGTTTGTATTGGAAGTGTTACATTGGGGTTTATTCACTCATCAAGCAGGAGGCCTACTAGAGTGCCCGATTTTATCATATCACTTTTTGAGCCATTTTTTAAAAACAACATTTAATACTATAGTATAATGAACAATTTTTTACTGTTTGGGACTCTGGGGGCAACAGAGATTATAATAATTGCTTTTATTGTTATTTTGTTGTTCGGAGGTAAGAAGATACCGGAATTGATGAAGGGTATCGGAAAAGGGGTTAAAAGTTTTAAGGACGGGATGAAGGGGATAGAGGATGAGATAAAGCAGGAGAACGAAAGCGAAACAAAAGATAAATAGATTGTCGGTGAGTAAAGAGATGACATTCTGGGACCATCTGGACGAGTTAAGAGGAGTCCTCTTTCGCTCGGCTATAGCTGTATTTGTACTTGCTGCAATTGTTTTTTTTAACAAGCGAGTGGTCTTTGACGTTATAATATTTGCACCTACAAGTTCGGACTTTATCCTTTATAGATGGTTTGATGCTTTAACAACATTATCGGGACTGCCGGGAATGGAGGAGTTCTCATTGAATCTAATTAATATTGAGCTATCCGCACAATTTTTTACCCACGTCAGTGTCTCTTTAACCTTAGCTTTTATACTTGCTGTCCCATATATTTTATATCAGCTATGGTCTTTTATAAGTCCGGGATTGTATGAGAAGGAGAGGAGATCAGTAAGGAGGGCATTCGCATTTGCATCTGTTCTATTCTTCATAGGTGTTCTGGTTGGTTATTTCTTTGTATTTCCTCTTACTGTAAGGTTTTTGGGCACATATCAGGTAAGTGACTGGGTAGTGAATCAAATCTCACTAAAGTCATATATATCCATGTTTACATGGCTGATTCTTATTATGGGTGTCGTATTTGAAATGCCTGCACTTGCTGCTATTCTCTCCAGATTAGGAATAATTTCAAAAACTCTCTTAAGAAAGTACCGAAAGCATGCATTTACAATACTTATAATAGTTGCGGCAGTAATTACACCCAGCGGTGATGCTTTTACTCTATTTATAGTAGGGACACCGCTTTATCTTCTTTATGAATTTAGTATACTCATTTGCCGTGATATCGATAAATAATCTTACAGTCTCTTTTGGTGGATTTACACTCTTTGACCAGGTTAATTTTCATATTAATGATGATGACAGGATAGGTCTTGTCGGAAGAAATGGTTCGGGCAAGACTACGCTTTTAAAGATAATCGCCGGTACATCTTCCCCATCTTCGGGAGTTGTAAGTAAGCCCCCTCAGGTGACTATCGGATATCTTCCACAGGAGATGGAGTACTCAAAATCTACATCTGTAATTGAAGAGGCTATGCTGGCCTTCTCGTATATTCAGGAATTAGAGAGAGAGTTATCGGAGATCAATTGTGAGATTGCAGATAGAACTGACTATGAGAGTGATGAGTATAACGCACTGCTTGTAAAGCTAAACGACCATAATGACAGACTTAACCTATACTCTTGCGGTAACCCAAGGGCAGATGCTGAGAGGGTTTTAACAGGACTTGGCTTTAAAAGGGAGGAGTTTTCCAGAAAAAGATCTGAGCTTAGTCAGGGTTGGAATATGAGGATTGAGCTGGCTAAAGTGCTTCTGGGAAGGCCTGATATACTTCTTTTGGATGAGCCGACAAACCATCTGGATATTGAGTCAATAAGATGGCTTGAATCATATCTTTTCGGTTTCCAGGGAGCAATTCTTCTGATCTCTCATGACAGGCGTTTTCTTGACAGCGTAACAAAAAGGACCGTAGAGATACTATTAGGCAGGATAAATGACTATAAAGTACCCTATACCAAATATCTTGAACTTAGAAGAGAGAGGATGGAGCAGCAGAGGGCTGCATTTGATAATCAACAGAAATTGATAGAGAAGAGTGAAGAGTTTATTGAGAGATTCAGATATAAAGCAACAAAATCCAATCAGGTTCAATCAAGGATTAAACAGTTAGATAAGATTGAGCGAATTGAGATTGACGAAGAGGACAAATCCCGGCTTTTTCTCAAATTTCCACCCGCCCCACGATCGGGGCAGGTTGTTATAAAATCTTCTAATCTAAAGGTCTCTTTCGGATCAAAGTCTGTCTTCTCAAATGTAAATATAACTATAGAACGTGGTGAAAAGGTTGCTCTTTTAGGAAAAAACGGTGAGGGAAAGACAACATTTATGAGGCTGGTTACGGGTGATTTAAAACCCACAGGAGGAGCAATAGAAAAGGGGCATAATGTATCAATGGGTTACTATGCCCAAAATCAGGAAGAGCTGCTTGACAAAAGAGACACTGTATTCGATACATTAGACAAGGCAGCAACAGGTGATATAAGGACAAAGCTCAGAGATATCCTTGGAGCATTTCTGTTTAGAGGAGAGGATATAGAGAAGAGGGTAGCAGTTCTTAGCGGCGGCGAGAGATCCAGACTTGCAATGGCAAAGCTTATTCTTAAACCATACAACCTTCTTGTACTGGATGAGCCTACTAACCACATGGATATAAGATCCAAGGATATTCTTAAGCAGGCCCTCCAACAGTATGACGGAACTCTGCTTCTTGTCTCCCATGACAGAGATTTCCTTGACGGACTTGCCGATAAAATTTATGAATTCAAGGATGGCTCTGTAAAGGAGCATCTTGGAGGACTTGAGGAGTTTCTTTCGAGAAAGAGAATTGAGACTCTTGACGACCTTGAGAGGGTAGATATAAACAGCTCCAATGTTAAAACTGAGTCACAAAAGCTCAAACAGGAGAGAGGTGAGGATACGGATTCACCTCAGGAGAGTTATCAAAGAAAGAAGGAGATTGAGAGAGAGGCAAGGAGGTTGCGTATAAAGATAGAGAAGTGCGAAGAGCGAATCGCCTCTCTTGAGAAAAGAGTTGGTGAGATAGAGCTCATATTGTCCGGTAATCATAATAGTGTATCTTTGCCGGAGATCTTAACCGAATATGAGGATTGCAGATTTAAACTTGAATCTGAAATGGCAGAGTGGGAGAGGTTACATTACTAAGATAATCATTTAAAATGGATCAGACAAATAATTTTATTTTTGGTATACATCCTCTACTTGAGGCACTTGAGAGTGGTAAAAAGATTGAAAAAGTTCTTTTTAGACAAGGATTTGACGGGCCTCAGTTTCACCAGCTTTTGGATAAACTCCGGGAGAGGAGCATACAGGTACAGTTTGTCCCTTATGAAAAGCTTAATGCTCTTACAAGATCAAACCATCAGGGTGTAATTGCATTTATTGCAATTGTTGACTATGTCTCCCTTGAAGAGATGACAGAGAGTGCCCGAGAGAGGGGAAAGACGCCACTAATTCTAATACTTGACGGAATTAGTGATGTTAGAAATTTTGGTGCAATTGCACGTTCGGCCGAGTGTGCAGGAGCTGATGGAATCATATTGCCGGCAAAGGGAAGTGCCGGAATCAATGCCGACTCTGTTAAGACATCGGCAGGAGCTTTGATGAGAATACCTGTAAGTAAAGTATCAAACATCAGAGAGGCAATATTTTTTCTCAAACAGTATGGTTATTCTGTTGTATCGGCCTCGGAAAGAGCGTCGCAAAGTATTTATGAGGCTGATTTTAAGGGAGCAACTGCAATAATTTTAGGGTCAGAAGAGAAGGGTGTATCCTCATCGGCACTTTCGCTCTCTGATTCTCATGTAAAGATACCAATGAATGGAACAATAGGCTCATTAAATGTATCTTCTGCTGCTGCGATTATATTATTTGAGGCGGTAAGGCAGAGATTCGTCTGAACTCGGAGCAGACAATTGCAGCAGCTGTTGCAACATTGAGTGACTCTCCGGCTCTCTCCCCCTTATTGAAAGATGGGATATGCAATCTCTTATTACTTAGCATTTCCAAATCTTGGGATATACCAAAAGACTCACTACCTAAAATAATAATCCCCTCCTCTGTAAGGCTCTCTGTGTATATATTCTCTCCGTTCAGAAAAGTACCGTAAATTGGTATATTACTACAATTTTCAGATATAAAGTGTTTAAGATCTGTGTAGTGGATATTTACTCGAAAAATCGATCCCATTGTAGATTGAACTACCTTAGGGTTATAAGCATCCACACAATCAGGAGAACAATATAGAGCTTTCACTCCAAACCAGTCACACAGTCGGATTATTGTTCCCATATTTCCGGGATCTCTAACAGAATCAAGTGCAAGGTATAGTTGGCCACGTTCAGGTATTAAAGTGTCAGTTACCACAGGTCTGCTAACGATTGCCAAAACCGGAGAGGGAGAGGAGAGATGTGATATTCTCGACATCATATCTTCTCCTATTACATCCCTATAGAGAGTTCTCTCTATTATCCACCCGGACTCCAAAGCCTCTTTATATAGTTTATCACCCTCTATAATAAACACTCCTGTTCTATCTCTCTCACTCTTCTTGTCAAGAGATCTGATAAACCTGATATCTGATTTTGAAACTGACATCAATAACCAAGTATCTTTAGCATAGATTTATATGTCTGCTCCTTACTGAAAAGTTTTGTGAAATATTCACCATTTTCATCGACATCTATTGTGATGTGTTTAGGTGCCGGCTGGAGACAATGCTGTATACCTCCGAATCCTGCAATTGACTCCTGATATGCTCCAGTATGAAAGAACCCGATATAAAGAGGTTCATCACCATTTATTGTCGGTAGAAAAATTGCATTCGCGTGTGCTTCGGCATTGTAGTAATCCTGACTATCGCATGTGAGCCCCCCGAGAAATACGCGTTGATATTCACTGTTCCATTTATTTACAGGCAGTAGAATAAATCGCTGTTTAATACCCCAGGTATCAGGAAGAGTTGTCATAAATGAGCTGTCTACCATATACCACCTCTCTCTGTCGTTTTGTTGTTTCTGATCAAGTACCTGATAAATAACTGCTCCACTCTCACCTACTGTAAAACTTCCGAATTCTGTAAATATGTTTGGCTCAGGAATACCTCTTTGGGCACAAATACTTTTAATCTGAGCAATAACCTCCTCGGCCATATACTCATAGTCATAATCAAAAGCCAGTGAATTTTTAATAGGGAAACCACCTCCAATATTCAATGACTCTAAGTCCGGGCAGATGCTTTTGAGATCACAATAAACAGATACACACTTAGAGAGTTCGTTCCAGTAATATGCATTATCTCTGATTCCGGTGTTTATAAAAAAGTGAAGCATCTTTAAAGAGAACTTCTTGTTCCTCTTTATTTTATCTTCGTAAAAGGGAATAACATCACTATATCTTATACCGAGACGAGATGTATAGAATTCAAACTTTGGCTCCTCCTCTGCAGCTATCCTGATTCCAATCTTACATGGCTCCTTTACACACAAATCAATATCATCAAACTCCTGCATATTATCTAGAACCGGGATGGTGTTTTTCCATCCATTATTGATGAGGTTGGCAATATTCTCAATATATATATCCTTTTTGAAGCCGTTACATATAATATATAGATCCTTGGTTACAACCTCCTGTTCATGAAGGGATTCAATAAGATTAAGATCAAATGCAGATGAAGTTTCGAGGTGGATATCGTTCTTGAGTGCCTCCTGAAGAACAAATGAAAAGTGAGAGCTCTTTGTACAGTAGCAATAGTGGTAACTACCTTTGTAATCGACCTTAGCCATCGCAACGTTAAACATACGTTTAGCTCTCTGAATCTGAGATGAAATCTTAGGGAGATATGTAATTTTTAAAGGAGTTCCGTATTGCTCGATTATATCCATTATTGGGATATCATGAAAGTGGAGTTCACCATCCTCAACTCTGAATTCGTCCTGAGGAAAATCGAAAGATTGTTCAACTAAATCAATATACTTGTTCTTCATTTTAGTAATGTAAGTGGGTCAAATGTAAAAAAAAACAGAAAGGTAAATAAGTCGGATTTATAAT
>CAZCXB010000081.1:0-8962 GCA_964502485.1 uncultured Muribaculaceae bacterium
CATTATCTGTGGTCTCGAAAGGTTCTGAGATTTCACCTACTTTTAGATCTTTGATTATGTTGTAATCTACAGGTTTAAGCTGATCTTTTTCGAAATATGCCGAGCCCGAATACTCATCGGCAACAAGACCCCCATTGATATATGATTTAGGGTCATGGGAGAATCTTCTTGCTGCAAGCTCAAAAGTTATACTATCTGCTGTGATAAGATCCCTGATGCTGTCCAGTTTATTGAAAGCCTTTGACCTGTCTTCGTTGGTATACTCCGGCCTGAGCAGAATGTGTCTTGCATTAAACATATCTCCCTCTTTCTTTATCATCTGAATAAGGTGAAATCCGTCAGGAGTTTCAACTATATGTGAGACCTGTCCCTCCTTAAGAGAAACCGCTGCATCCGAAAAAGCAGGCCAGTAAAGAGTTTTGGACGCCATCCCAAGCTCTCCGCCACGGGCTGCACTGCCGGGGTCCTTTGAGTATAAGGTAGCAAGAGTGCTGAATCTCTCACCTTTGATTATTCTTTCGCGAAACTCGAGAAGCCTCTCTTTAACGGAAAGAATAGAGTTCTCCTTATCGGGATAGAGTGCAATCTGAAGGAATTTGTACTGAGTGGAGATAATAGGGAGGCTATCCTTATGTGTCTCTTTGTAGAACCTCTCAACATCGGATGGGGTCAACTCCGGTGCAGTCTGGGCAACCTTGGTTCTCATCTCCTGTGTAAGGAACTGCTCTGTAAGAGCTTCGCGCCACTCATCTCTAACCTTAAATATCGGCTTCTTAAAGTACTCTTCGGCAGCTCTCTCACCTCCAAGCTGGGTAAGGACCTCCTGCATTCTACGATTAAGTTCTCCCTCAACATTATCCGGACTAACCTGAATACTATCGAGTCTTGCCTGTGTAAGAAAGAGCTTCTGTGTAAGCATATTCTTAAGCACTTCACACCTGATATTCATATCTGATGTTACCCCTTGAAGCATCATCATCTGAACCTCCTGCTCCAGAGCCGAGAGTTGAATCATATCGTTACCGATAAGGGCTATTGTCTTGTCTATTAATCCCTTTTCATATTTTTGTGCAAAAAGAGCAGTGCCGGATGCCGCAATAAAAAGCAGAGTAACCAGGATTCCTTGAATCTTATTCTTCATATTAAGGGTTATCGTTAATGTTGGTTTTAATTAAATTCTTTTCCAGGGCCTCATTTATCAGGTCCTTTTCTAAACGAGCTATCAGATTTTGTTTACGTCGGCTTATTATAATCTCCCTTATTCTAGGCAGATAGTACTCAAACGGAGGAGTACCCTCAGGGGCAACCCTTTCGGTGATATAGGCAAAGTAGCTGTAAAGTGAGTCTTTTGTCTCTATATATTGTTTGAAGTCAAGCTCCCTTTCGCAGTAGTAGAGGTCAACAGGCATCTCTCTGGCAATAAGAGAGAGATCTGTCCATCCATTATTGAAATTATTGTATCTGTCTGCAGAGTTGTAGCATAGAGTCTCAAGTTCGTCTATCTCTTCAAGGCTGTTTGCTTTATACAGAGATCTGATTCTCTCAAGATTGGGAGATTTTGAAGAGATCTTTATAACTCTGCCTTTGACAACCGAGTTCCGGACAGACATGTTTGGGGAGTTGGTATTATAGTAATCAAGAGCCTCCTCCTCTGTAACGAGAGTGTCGAGTCGTTTATCTATATAGAGCTTTTCGTAACGGTAGGCAAGAAGAGAGTTTCTGTAATCTTCAAGCTCTCTCTCCATATCTTTCTCATTTTTAAGAAGTTCACTCTCTGCCTTTGCTATAAGGAGGTATTTAAGTGCCCATGAGTTTACATACTGCCTTAGCATCATAAGGCTGTCTCCCGGAGGTGTCCCCGCAGGGATAAGAGTGCGAATATCACTCTTGTATAGATACTTGTCTCCAACTCTCGCAACTACATCCTCTCCGGAGCGGAACTCCAGAAACTTGCAGGAGGAGAGTGCAAGCAATAAGATTAGTGTAAAAAGTTGTCTCATAAATCTACTGTTATCTTGTATGTCAACGTGCAGAGTTATCTTGTATAGTTTGGTGATTCACGCGTAATTGTAACATCATGAGGGTGGTTCTCAATTACACCCGCAGATGTTATTCTTATAAACTGCGACTTCCGAAGCTCTTCCAGATTGCTCGCCCCGCAGTAACCCATTCCTGCCCTCAAACCTCCAACAAGCTGATATACAACTTCGCTTAATGTGCCCTTATAAGGAACCTGAGCAACAATGCCCTCCGGAACCAGCTTTTTGACATCCTCCTCCATATCCTGGAAGTATCTGTCCTTTGAGCCCTGTTGCATCGCTTCGAGAGACCCCATACCTCGGTATGATTTAAACTTCCTTCCGTTGAGGATAATGGTGTCTCCGGGTGACTCCTCTACTCCTGCAAACAAAGACCCTGCCATAATTGTGCTTGCACCAGCAGCCAGTGCCTTTACAATATCTCCCGAGTATCTGATTCCACCGTCTGCAATGATTGGTATTCCTGTACCCTTGAGAGCCTCTGCCGCAAGCATAATTGCAGTTAGCTGAGGAACTCCCACACCGGCAACCACACGGGTTGTGCAGATAGATCCCGGACCTATCCCCACTTTAACTCCATCAACATTACACTCGGCAAGCGCCTTTGCTGCCTCTGCAGTGGCAATGTTTCCCGCAATAACTTCAAGACCGGGGAATGCCTCCTTAACCTTCTTAACTGTCTGTAGTACATATACCGAGTGGCCATGTGCTGTATCGACAACAATAGCGTCTATCCCTACAGATACAAGTTTTTCTATCTTGAGAATTGTATCTGCTCCAACTCCCACAGCTGCAGCTACCCTTAGTCTCCCTTTCTCATCCTTGCTTGCATGAGGGTTATCTTTGATCTTTGTAATATCCTTGTAGGTGAGAAGTCCTATCAGAACGCCGCTTTCATCAACTACGGGAAGCTTCTCTATCTTGTAGTTCTTGAGAATAAGTGAGGCTTGCTGAAGATCTGTCCCGCGTACAGCTGTTATGAGATTCTCTTTTGTCATAACTTCGGATATCGGGGTCTTCATATTGTCGATAAATCGTAGATCACGGTTTGTCACTATTCCTATCAATCTCTTATTTTCGTCAACAACCGGAATCCCTCCAATCTTATTCTCTTTCATTAAGAAAAGAGCATCTCCCACTATACCGTCCTTGTGAATTGTAATTGGATCGTAGATCATTCCATTCTCTGCCCTTTTGACCTTCCTTACATGCTCCATCTGCATCTCTATAGGCATGTTCTTATGAATAACGCCAATACCGCCTTCACGCGCTATCTCTATTGCAAGCTCTGCCTCGGTTACTGTATCCATTGCTGCAGATACAACAGGGGAGCTTATTCTGATATTTCTTGAAAAATATGAGCTTACATCTACATCTCTGGGTAGAACCTCACTCTTTGCAGGAATGAGAAGTACATCATCAAAGGTAAGTCCTTCGGGAATAATGATATTGGCCATTGATTGCATAACTGTGTTTTTTATAATCTGCAAAGATAATGAAAAATGGTTACGGGATAAAGAGTCTCGACTGAAATGTGTCGCGCTCCTCAAGCCTCTTTTCGAGCATTGCAATCAGCTCGGGGTTGCGAATAAAACCCCAGGGATTGTTGTTTAAGAATCTGGGAGGGAGCTCTCCTGTGAATCTTTCAATGAGGATATCAGGCCGAAGAGTTTCAAGAAAGTCGGTGAAGAAATCAAGATAGCGAGTGAGTGACATCTCAATAAAATCTTGAGGATTAGTTTGATACTCTTTTTCCATTGCAGTTCCTTTGACTATCTGCAACTGATGAAACTTTACGGAATGAAGTGGAAGCTTATTGATCTCCCCGGCATAAAGCATCATATCCTCAATGGTCTCTCCGGGCAGTCCAAAAATAAAGTGTGCACCGGTATGAATACCTCTTTGAGCAGTTTTTATTATCGATTCGGCAGCTGTTTTATAGTTGTGTCCCCTGTTTATCCTTTGCAGCGTTTTATCGTGAATTGACTCTACTCCATACTCTACAATTATTATATGCTCTTGTGCGAGTCGGGCAAGAAGGTCAACTCTTTTATCGTCAATGCAATCAGGGCGTGTCCCTATTACGATTCCTGCTACAAGCGGGTGGGAGAGGGCTTCCAGATAACGCTCTTCAAGTATTGCAACAGGTGCATGTGTGTTGGAGTAGGGTTGAAAGTAGGCCAGATACTTTTCTGCTTTGCGATATCTTCGTTTATGAAATTCAATCCCCTCCTCCAGTTGTTGGAATATTGTCTTATCCGGAGTACTGTATGAGGGGTGGAAAGCTTCGTTATTGCAGTATGTACAGCCACCGGTTGTGATTGTTCCATCTCTGTTTGGGCAGCTGAATCCGGCATCTACCACAATCTTCTGTAGTCTGGTTCCGTACATCTGACGGAAATAACCTACATATGAGTTGAACCTCCTCTCTCCGTTAAATCGCATAAAATTAAAACAAAACTTTAACTACTGCCTTTCTAATTTTACCCTCCCCTATAAGGGGAGCATGGGCATCGTGAGGGAAGATAATTGCCATATTGCCGGGTGAGAGGATCAGGAAATTCTCCGGCTCCTCTTCAAGAAATGCAATATCTCTCAATTGGTCATAAGGTACGTTGTCTCCGTTACATCTGCTTCTATCCCGGAAACCTATTGTCTCGTTGCCCTCAAGAAGGATGTGAATATCTATATATGAGTCGTGTATCTCAAGCTTAGGAAGCTCCATCCCCTTTCCGTCGCCCTCCCAAATGGTGCAGTAGATCTCCCTTCCCGATATTTCGTACTCTCCCGGCTTAAGCTCTTCCAATCGGTTCTTTGAGATAAATTCGTAAGCTTTAGCAAACCTTGTGTGCAGATTTATATAGCGTTCAAGCCCCTTTAAAGAATCTGTTATCATAAATTACAATTTTTATGCAAATATAGTATCTTTGTAAGGATATACTAACCCCTCTAAATTTAAGTTGCTATGAACAAATTATTTGTATTGTTAACAACAACTCTCTTGCTTTTTGTGGGCTGTACCGAGTCTCAGGAACAATCTGAGGGTTATGACGGGAAACGTGAGTGGAGAGCTGTATGGGTAGCAACAGTCAATAATATTGACTGGCCTTCGCAGCCGGGACTATCTGCAGATGAGCAAAAAAAGGAGCTTATCGAGTATTTTGACCTTTTCAAAAAGATGAATTTCAACGCTGTAGTTCTTCAGGTACGACCTACTGCAGATGCTTTCTTTATATCAGGATATGAACCTTGGTCTATCTATCTTACAGGTGATCAAAAAGTTGCTCCTGATCCACTCTACGACCCTTTGGAGTTTGCCATAGAGGAGGCGCGTAAAAGAGGGATGGAGCTTCATGCATGGCTAAATCCATACAGAGTTTCTCAGGATACTGCAAATTTGAAGGATATCTCCCCTGACCATATCTACAATAAGAGACCCGATCTCTTTGTCCGTCATGGGAAAAAGCTCTATTTTGACCCCGCTTATCCCGAGACAAGAGAGTTTCTTGTAGATGTGATAAAGGATCTTGTAAAGCGTTATGACCTTGATGGAATTCATTTTGATGACTATTTTTATCCAAATAACGATTTTGATGATTCGGTATCATTCTCACTACACCCAAGGGGTTACTCGCAAGAGGATAAGATGGCTTGGAGGAGAGAGAATGTAGATCTGGTAATTGAGATGCTTAGAGATTCAATCAAGGCAATCAAGCCATATATGAAGTACGGAATAAGCCCTTATGCGGTTTGGAGAAATCTAAGAGAAGACCCGAGAGGCTCAGATACAAAGAGTTATAGTTATACAAACTACGATCATCTACATGCAGATATCCTTCTTTGGATGGAGAAGGGGTGGATGGACTACATTCTTCCTCAGCTCTATTTTAATATAGGTTATGATGCTGCAGATTTTAATGTTCTTGCTAAATGGTGGCAGGACTACTCTGCCGGAACTCCTGTTTACGGAGGGCTGGGAACTTACAGATTGAGTGAAGATGCAAAGATTCCTGATTGGAGATCGTCAGATCAGATCAGGCAACAGGCGCAAATCCTTAGGGGTATGCCATCTTATCAGGGTGTCTGCTACTTTAATGCAAAGAATTTTAAGGAGAACCGTCTGGGAATTAATGAGGTGATGGAGTCTCTTTATCCGAATCCGGCTCTTGTTCCCGCTTTAAGAGGATTTCCGGTTAATAGACCGCTCTCTCCCGCCAAAGCTTTCATCTCCGGAGGAGCAGAGAGCGTGTTAGTTTCATGGGAGAGTAAGGATGTAAAAAACAGTACTATACACGATGTCAGATATCATCTGATCTACCGTTTCAAAAGAGGAGAGAGGGCTGACTTTACCAATGGATCTGCAATAGTGGCTCTTACGGGAGAGGATTCGTATACTCACTCTTGTGCAGATTGGCAGGAGTATGACTACTATGTTGCTTCTCTTGACAGATTATACAACGAGAGTAAGCCGGTTAGAGCAAAAGAGAAAAAGTCGTAATTATAAGATAACCCGATAAAAACAACAGATATGAAAAGATTTTTATTAATTTTTCTTGGGACGGTTTTTGTATTTTCCTGTACAAGCGTCTCAAAAAAGGAGAGAATTCAAAAGGATTTCAATGAGATTGTACAACAGGTTAAACAGGAGTTCGCTCCCGACAGGAGGAGTGAGACCTTCGAACCATCTGTTGTGATCTCGGAGGATGGTAAAGGTGTTGTGGTTCTTAAAGGTTCAACAACCGTACAGGAGGCCAAAGAGGCTCTTGTTGATGCCCTTGCCCAAAAGAAGATAGAGGTACTCGACAGTATGGTAACACTACCGGACCCCTCTCTTGGTGATAAGGTTTTTGCTCTCACAGCACAATCCGTTATCAATTTCAGATACGGATCCGGCTATTCAAATGAATCTGCAACTCAGACTGTGATGGGAACTCCTCTTAAAGTATTGGAAAAGAGGGGCGGTTGGAGTAGGGCTGTAACTCCTGAGGGTTATATTGCATGGGTTACAAACGGCAGTATTCACCCTATGAATGAGGCGGAGTTTATCGAGTGGACAAAATCTGACAGATTGATAGTTACAACTCACTATACACTTTTTCGTGAGTCACCGTCCGAGAGTGCCGAAGTAGTCTCTGATGGAGTATGGGGTAATATTGTTCGTGCAGACGGAGTATCCGGAAATTACAACAAGGTTATACTTCCAAATGGTAAGAGTGCTTTTGTTCTTCGTGCTCACACTGCCGATTTCCTTAAATGGACAGAGAGCAGGGTCCCATCTGCACAAAATATAATAGCTACTGCAAAGCAGTTTTTGGGATTCCCATATATGTGGGGAGGGACATCGGTAAAAGCGATTGACTGTTCGGGATTTACAAAAAGTGCTTTCTATCTTAACGGAGTGATTCTTGAGAGGGATGCATCTCAGCAGGCGCTAACGGGAGAGGATGTAGATATTAGTGAAGGATTTGAGAATCTTGTTCCCGGAGATCTGCTCTTCTTCGGCTCAAAGGCGACTGAAGAGAGAAAGGAGAGAATTACACATGTGGGAATATATCTCTCAAATGGTGAATTTATTCATTCGGCCACCTCTGTAAGGATAAATTCGCTTATACCGGATAGCTTTAACTATTATGATGGCTCCGATAGGTTGGTTAGAGCAAAGAGGTTGATTACCAAAATAGATCAGGATTCAGGGATTGTCTCTATCAAGAACCATCCGTGGTATTTTATTAATTAAAGTAGATTAGGAACATTTAAAGTTAGATAGATTATAATGGACAAAATTACAACAAGAAGAAATTTCATCAAATCTGCCGGTCTCCTTACTGCGGCAGCCGCAATAATCAATCCTATGGAGATTTTTGCTCAGAGAAGGGGAGGAGCGGGAGCAACAACCGGAAGCAAGAAGATTGAGCTCAAGTGGATCTCCTTTGATGCAAAGATGAAGCATGTCTTTACGGTTGCAGGATCTTCCAGGACTCATACACCTATTGTACTAACCGAGATATCCTGGGATGGTTATACGGGCTACGGAGAGGCCTCGATGCCTCCTTATCTTGGTGAAACACAGGCCTCTGTAATTGAATTCCTAAAGAAGCTCGATCTCTCCAAATTTCGTTCTCCCTTTGAAATCCAGGATATTCTTACCTATGTTGACTCTGTTGCAATCAATAACACAGCGGCCAAGGCAGCAGTTGATATTGCTCTTCACGATCTTGTAGGTAAAATCATCGGGCAGCCGTGGTGGAAGATTTGGGGATTTAATCCTGACACTACTCCAAATACCTCTTTTACAGTAGGGCTTGACAAAGAGGATGTTGTAAGACAAAAGACGATTGAGGCTGCGCCGTACAATGTTATAAAGGTGAAGCTTGGTGTAAATGACTCTACAGACAGGATGATGATAAATACCATTCGCTCTGTAACCGATAAGACTATCTATATAGATGCAAATCAGGGATGGAAAGATAAATATTATGCTCTTGATATGATTTTCTGGTTGAAGAATCAGGGTGTGACAATGGTTGAGCAGCCTATGCCTAAACTTTGGCTTGATGACGCTGCCTGGCTAACCGAAAGAAGCCCGCTTCCGATTATTGCAGATGAGGCATGCCAGCGTCTTACAGATATACCTAAACTAAAAGGTGCATACCATGGAGTAAATATTAAACTTATGAAGTGTACAGGATTGAGGGAGGCTCGTGAGATGGTCTCTCTTGCTAAGTCTCTTAAAATGAGGCTCATGATTGGCTGTATGACTGAAACTTCATGCGCCATATCAGCGGCTTCGCACATAGCTCCTGAGACCGAGTGGGCAGATCTTGACGGGAATCTTCTTATTTCCAATGACATCTTTGAAGGGATGAAGATTGTAAATGGAAAGATAACGCTAAATGAAAAGCCGGGCATCGGTGTTATTAAAC
>CAZCXB010000082.1:0-8896 GCA_964502485.1 uncultured Muribaculaceae bacterium
TCCTGGGGGAGTTCAGTGGGAGCTGGTCGTATATGACTTACCCCGCACAAAGATAATACAATTTTCTTAAAGAGATAAAAAATCTACTTCGGGAGGTTGTCAAAAACAAAAGGTAGAAGGGAGGATGTCCCTTTAACTATCTGAGTTACTTTAACTCCTCCAATTATTATTTTAATAGGATCTCCTCCTCTCTGTTCTGATTCGGCAAGCACTTGTCTGCATGCACCACATGGATATGTAGGTGTTTCACACTGATTACCATTTACAGATGCCGTCACTGCAAGTGATTGTATTGATGCTTCGGGATATCTTGCATTTGCATAAAATATTGCCACCCTCTCTGCACATAATCCCGAAGGGTAGGCGGCATTCTCCTGATTACTTGCAGATATGATCTCACCGTTGCTAAGTTTTACTGCTGCCCCTACTTTGAAATTAGAGTAGGGTGCGTAGGCATTTTTTGTTGCATCTATTGCGTGGCCTAGAAGATCCAGATCCTCTTTTTGCATCCCTTCACTATTGATGTATTCATCATACTCAATTACAAGACTCTTCTGCTTCATTCTTTTTTATTTGAGATTGGTGCAAAATTAGTAATTTTGCCGACAGGTTTAACAGAATATGACATTTTTATATAAGTTCATAGGGTTATCTGCTGTATCACTATTTTTATCTATACCTCTTAGTGGACAGAGAGCTAACAGAGAGAATTATATAGCTAGATATAAAGATATTGCTATAGAGCAGATGAGGAGTTACGGAATTCCGGCAAGCATAATTCTGGCACAGGCGTGCCATGAGTCCGCTTTTGGGGAGTCAAGACTTGCCAGAGAGGCCAATAACCACTTTGGAATTAAGTGTCATAACTGGCAGGGTAAAACGATTTTACATGATGATGAGTCACCAAGAGAGTGTTTCAGAAGTTACTCCGATGCTTTTGAGTCATTTCGTGACCACTCAGATTTTCTAAGAAACAGAGAACGATACAAATCTCTCTTCCAATTGGATCCTAAAGATTATAGAGCATGGGCATATGGTCTCAAGGCAGCCGGATATGCAACAAATCCACAATATGCAACTATACTTATTAGGATTATTGAAGATTACTCCCTGTTCAGATACGATACAATAGAAGAAGAGTTAATTGCCGTTGATAAATCAACTATTGATTATCAAGATTTCAGCCCTTCAAAACTGGGTGGCCTATTTCGTATATCGCTGACACGTTCTCTCTTCTCCAGGAGTGGAGTAACATATGTTATTGCAGGGAAAAATGACACATATAGCTCGCTTGCATCTGAGTTCTCTCTCTTTACTAAGGAGTTGCTTGGTTTTAATGACCTTAAAAAAGAGATTCCCATTACAGATGGTACAATTGTATATATAGAGCGAAAGAGGAGATCAGGTGGTGCCAATCATCCGGATCACATTGTAGAGAGTGGAGAGAGTATGTACTCTATATCTCAACGATTTGCCATCAGATTAGATAGGCTTTATAAAATAAATGGAAAGTCTAAAGAGTATAGACCACTCCCTGGAGATTTGATTAAACTCAAGTAATATTAAATAAGATTAGATGAGAAGAGTAATAGCGGTTTTTTTGTTGATTTTGATAATTGGAGGAGGCTCTGCTGCTCTGCATGTCTGGAACACTCTATTTAAGGTTAACACCACCTCCGGAACAACATATATATTTATTAAATCGGAGTATCAATTTGACGATCTCATATCTACATTAGATTCAAGCGGGAGAGTTGTTAATATCAACAGGTTTAAGAGAGCATCAGCTTATGAAGATTTTAACAAGATATTACCGGGCAGATATAAGATTACCTCTGATATGAGTAACCGGGAGCTAATCCGAATGTTTCGGCTTGGATTGCAGACTCCGCATAACCTCACACTCTCAGGCAATATAGGTGATCTCAAAAGAGTTGCATCAATTATTTCGGGGCGTATCGAGAGTGACTCTGCAACTGTAATGGAGGCTCTTTCGGATGAATCATTGATTGATTCTCTTGGTTTTAACAGATTTACATTCCTGGGAATGTTTCTTAACAACACTTATGAGATTTACTGGACCACTAAACCTAAAGATCTTATAATCAGATTAAAAAGAGAGAATGATAAGTTCTGGAACAGCAGCAGACAATCAAAAGCTGCAGAATTAGGCCTCACACCTATAGAAGTAAGCACCTTGGCGTCAATTGTTGCAATGGAGAGTAATATTAGCAGTGAGCATCCGGTTATTGCAGGAGTATATCTCAACAGGATTAAACGGGGTATGCCTCTTCAGGCCGATCCCACAATAAAGTTTGCTCTTAACGACCCCACTGTAAAGAGAATTTTGATACGTCACCTATCGATTGAATCTCCATATAACACTTATAAATATAGAGGAGTTCCTCCTGGTCCAATAGTAATCCCCTCTCCCTCCATAATTGATTCGGTATTGAATTACAGAAGACACAACTATCTATATTTCTGTGCAAACCCTGCGATGGATGGCTCTCACTCTTTTGCATCAACACTCTCCCAACACAACAGAAATGCAAGCGCATATCATGCTGCACTTAACAGATTGACAAGATTAAACAGGCAGACGCGATAAATTGCCCCTAGTCTATTAATGAGTATTCTCACTCTCGCTAATCACCTCAAGAGCCCTGGAGAAGACAGGATCATTACTTGAGTTGACCACTCGAAAGAAGCCGGTTGTCCCAAACAGAGACCTTGCAGTAAGAGCCCTGATGTAGATTACAATCTCATCTCTGGAGCGGTTGAATCCCTCAGGATCAAAAGGGACTCCTCTCTCTTGTCCAAATACCCTGAGAGAGTTAAGAATCTCTTCACCAACCTTAAACTCTCTTTCAAAAACGGAATACTCACTATATCTTGTCTTAAGGTCAGATCTGTTCCGATCGGTAAAGTCATTCATAAACTCTGTGATAACACCTCTTCTAACAAGATTTGCATAGTAATCAGAGTATCCTGAGGTATCCGACGGGATAAAGATATCCGGCATTATTCCACCACCACCATATACAGTTCTTCCCTTAATAAGGGTTTTATATTTTAGTGAGTCCGGGAAATGTATGCTATCCCTGCTGAATGACTCTCCTCTGTTGTATCTCTCAAGGAATGCCTTATAGTACTTGTCGGATGAGCCTGCCTCATAGGGGCTCTGTATAACACGACCGGAAGGGGTGTGGTATCTGGCAACGGTTAGTCTTAGCTGAGATCCGTCATTTAGCGGCAGCATCTGCTGAACCAGCCCTTTTCCAAAAGATCTGCGTCCTATGATAACCCCGCGATCCCAGTCCTGAACTGCTCCGGCAACAATCTCGCTGGCTGATGCAGAGTTCTCGTCAATTAAAACTACAAGCGCCCCCTTTCTGTAAAAGCCTGTTCCTTTTGCCCTCTCTGTCATTTGAGGTATCCTCATGCCCTCTGTATAGACAATAGTCTGACCGGCATCAAGGAAGAAGTTTGAGACCTCAAGAGCTGTCCCAAGGAAACCACCCGAATTACCCCTTAGATCTAAAATAAACCCCTTAATAATTCCCGGAGTAATCTCAAGTATAGAGTTTATTATCTCCTGTGCAGAGTTTGAGGCAAATCTACTTAGTTTTAAATAGAGAACTCCGGGTTGAACCTCATAAGCGGCATCTACGCTGTTTATTGGAATCCTGTCTCTTACGACCTCAAAACCAAGCTCCTCTTTAACACCTCTTCTGATAATATTAAGAGTAACCTTTGAGTCTTTAGGACCTCTCAGATATTTAAAAACCTTATCGTTCGTCAGCCCCTTTGATGCAATATTCTCTCCGTCAATTGAGACAATCTTGTCTCCCGACCTGACACCAACTCTCTCAGATGGCCCTCCGGCTATTGTAGAGGCAACTGTAAGGGTATCCCTAATTATTGCAAACTCAATACCGACACCTTCGAAATTACCCTCTAACGGCTCATTCATCGCCTTAACATCTTTGGCTGTGATATATGAGGAGTGTGGGTCGAGCTGCATCAGGACATTTCTGATTGCAGAGTCTGTAATCTTTTCGTTGTTTAATGAGTCGAGATAGTAGTTGTTTATATAGAAGAGGAGTTGTCCGAATTTATTAATATATTTATTATAATCCTCTTTTTGGGCTGATAGTGTAGAGGTTATCAGTGTAAAAAGGAAAAGCGCTACTATTATTGTTTTTTTCTTCATATTATTTGAATATTATGGCTTTAACAAAGGTACAACAAATTCCTTGCCTGCCTCAGCTATTTCACAATCTTCAAAGATCTCTCTAGCCTCATTAACAAATAGAGAGAGATCTTTATATCTTGTAGAAAAGTGTCCTATAACAAGTTTTTTTGCGTTTGATTTTTTGGCACATAGTGCTGCATCCCTTGCTGTGGAGTGCATTGTATCAGCTGCCATCTTACTCAGGTCACTTGCAAATGTTGATTCGTGATACAATAGAGAGACACCCTCTATATATGTTGGCAAAAGGTCAAAGGGTGCAGTGTCGCTACAATATGCGAATGAACGAGGGGTGTAGGGCAGATATGTGAGCTCCTCATTTTTAAGTAACTCCCCGCTCTCTCTTACTACATCCTGACCCTCTTTTAATCTTGCTATCTCAAACAGGGTTAGCTCTCTTTGTGAGATAGAATCCTTATAAATATTTCTTTGAGGACTCTTCTCTCTAAAGAGATATCCAAAGCACTCACCTCTGTGATTTAGAGGAAAACTTAACACCTCAAGCGATTTGGAGTCAATTATTCTCTCCGGTGCGACACCCTTCACAACTACATGGATAACCTTAAACCTGAATCCTCCTCCAAAGTGCTTTATAAGAGATGAGAGAATCTCTCCAAAAGAGGATGGAGCATATATAAATAGATCTGAACTCCTTCCAATCATAGACATTGTTGAAAGCAACCCGAAAAGACCAAAAATATGATCACCGTGAGTATGGGAAATAAATATCTCCCGGATCTTCAAAAATGAGAACCCGTACTTTCTAAGTTGCATCTGACAACCCTCTCCACAGTCAATTAAAAAAAGGCGCTCACGTACCTTAAGAACGTGAGCGCTTGGAAATCTATTCACTGTAGGGAGTGCAGATGCGCATCCCAATGATGTGAACGAAAAGTTCATTAAAACTTAATCCTGAGATTCATTGTTTTCCATCTCACTTTTAAGAGCAGCAAGTTCACTGATATCCCCAAGGGTTGTCTTCTCCAGATTGGCTTTCAGCTTCTTAACAGCCTTCTGGGTTGAATCTCCCTCTGATACCCTCTCTTTTGGCTCCTCTCTCTTCTGATCTTCAAATAGCTTTGTATGTGAAAGAACAATCCTTTTGGTAGTTTTGTTGAACTCTATAACCTTAAAGTCCAATTTTTCCTCAACTTTTGCCTGAGTACCATCCTCTTTGATTATATTCTTCTGGCTTACATACCCCTCTACACCATATGGAAGAGCTACTGTTGCTCCTTTATCTACGTATGCAGTTATTGTACCTTCATGAACAGAGTTTGTTGAGAACACCGATTCGAATACATCCCATGGGTTCTCTTCCAGCTGCTTATGTCCAAGACTGAGTCTGCGATTCTCCTGATCTACCTCAAGAACCGTTACCTCTATTGTCTCACCTACAGTTGTAAACTCAGAAGGGTGTTTAATCTTCTTAGTCCAAGAGAGGTCACTTATATGCACTAGTCCGTCAACTCCCTCTTCCAGCTCTACAAAGACACCGAAGTTGGTAAAGTTACGTACGGTTGCAGTACATTTTGTACCTACAGGATATCTCTCATTGATACTTGTCCAAGGATCACTCTTAAGCTGCTTAATACCAAGTGACATCTTTCTCTCATCTCTGTCAAGGGTTAGGATTACCGCCTCAACTTCATCTCCTACTTTGAGGAAATCCTGTGCACTTCTTAGGTGAAGTGACCAAGACATCTCTGATACGTGAATTAATCCCTCTACACCCGGTTGAATCTCGATAAATGCGCCATAATCTGCAATAACTACAACCTTGCCCATTACTTTGTCTCCTACCTGGAGGTTAGAGTTGAGTGAATCCCAAGGGTGTGAACTAAGCTGCTTAAGACCAAGAGCTATACGCTTCTTAGTGTCATCAAAATCAAGAATAACTACATTGATCTTCTCATCAAGTTGTACAACCTCCTCCGGATGGTTGATTCTGCCCCATGAGAGGTCAGTGATGTGAATAAGACCGTCAACACCGCCAAGGTCAACAAATACTCCGTAAGATGTGATATTCTTAACAACACCTTCCAAAATCTGTCCTTTCTCCAGTTTGCCGATAATATCTGCTTTCTGAGCCTCAAGCTCTGCCTCAATAAGGGCCTTATGTGAAACTACAACATTACGGAATTCGTGATTAATCTTAACAATCTTGAACTCCATTGTTTTGTTTACATATACGTCGTAATCACGTATTGGTTTAACATCTATCTGAGAACCCGGAAGGAATGCTTCGATGCCAAATACATCTACAATCATACCACCTTTTGTTCTGCACTTGATGTAGCCTTTTACGATTTCGTCTTTTTCGAAGGCCTCATTTACTCTGTCCCAAGAGCGGAGTGAACGTGCCTTTTTGTGTGAAAGTATAAGCTGTCCTCTTTTATCCTCTGCATTCTCTACATAGACCTCAACCTTATCTCCGATTGCCAGATCCGGATTGTAACGGAACTCATTAATGCTTATTACCCCTTCACTTTTGTAACCAATATTTACAATTACCTCTCTTTTGTTAAAAACTACAACAGTTCCCTCAACAACTTCATTCTCTATTACTTTAGATAGAGTTTGGCTGTAAAGATCCTCGATAGTGTTCTTATCGGTATCGTAAACATACTCCTTTTCATATGCATCCCAGTCAAACTTATCTGTTGATATGGATACATTACTTTTTCTCTTTTTTGTAGTGGCCTCCACTACAGGTGCTGCGTCATCTTCTATAAACGCATCTAGTTTTTCATCATTTTTTTTGATGATTTCAATCTGCTCTTCCTGATCGAGCAACTCTTTTTTCTCTTTTGTCATGTTTTCTAAATCCTTAAATTACTAGTAGTTAGACATTATTTATAAGCCCTGAAACGGGAGCCCCAAAAGTATGAATTTTTTCTCTAACAGACAAATATATATTAGCTTAATTGGTGATAAAAATATTGATTCTCAATTTGCAGAGTGCCAAATTCCAATTATCTTTGAAATCTTAACAAAAAATGGTTTTTTTATGAGTAGTAGCAAAACAGGTATCAGATCATTCCCGAAGATTTTCTGGACAGTAATTGTAATGGAGTTCCTAGAAAGGGGCTCATATTACGGAGTTATGTCTGTCCTCTCCGTTTTTCTAATATTAGGAGGCGAAAGCGGAGGTCTGGGTTTCAGCAAGGAGCAGACGGGTGCAATCCTTGGAACAATTCCTCCCCTTCTCTATTTTCTCCCAATTATCTCCGGGGCAATAGCTGACAGATACGGCTACAGGAAGGTTCTCTCATTTGCCTTTATCTGTATGATTCTTGGCTACTCATTTACCGGCTTCTCCAGCAGCTATATGCTCGTTTTCTTCTCTCTGATAATTATGGCGATGGGTGCAGGTTTCTTCAAACCGGTGATTTCAGGCACAATAGCAAGAACAACAAATGAGTCCAACTCCGGTCTTGGATTTGGCATCTTCTACTGGTCAATTAATCTTGGGGCTTTTCTGTTTCCTCTTATCCTTGTGCCTATTCTTAAAAAGCACTCATACAGCTACATCTTCTATATGGCTGCAATTACGGGCTTTTTACTGCTGCTTATCAATCTCTTCTTTTACAAGGAGCCTGCAAGAGAGAAGAGCAATAAGAGTTTGGGGAAGGTATTCAAAGATATGGTACTTGTATTGAGGGACTGGAGATTTATTCTTATGATTTTCCTCTACTCACTATTCTGGATATTGTATTTTCAGATGTTCGGCACAGTTCTTTGGTATGTAAGAGATTTTATAGATATGACCGCTGTTAACAGTGCAGTAAACTCATTTTTAGGCATCTTCGTTAGCAATCCCGGATGGAAATTTGATGTAGAGCATGTTACGGTTATCAATGCAGGTGTTATCATTATACTTCAGCTCTTTGTCTCTAATCTTGTCAAAAAGAGTCCTGCACTTCCGACAATGATAACCGGTATCGGCCTTGGAACAATCGGTATGGCAATTCTCGCATTCTCCTCCTCTCCCTGGATATTTATTATTGGAATCATGGTCTTCACTCTTGGAGAGATGACTACCCACCCTAAGTTTATCTCTTATATAGGACTGATTGCACCTGCAGATAAAAAAGCACTCTACCTCGGATATTCATTCCTTTATGGTGTTATTGGAAGCAGCATCGGAGGATTTCTCGGTTCTTCCCTTTATGTAAAGTATGTTGACAACCTCAACCAGCCAAGAACATTATGGCTTATTTTAGCATCAATAGGTGTTATAAGTATGGTCTCTCTTGCTCTATACAACAAATTTATTGCAAAAGATGTAGGTAAGGTTTAATAGTCTGCTGCGCAGATGAGTTTACCGCTTCGCAAGTTTTATCGCTGCGCAAGCCTTTTTTAGCGTTTTACGGAAGTTTCCCACCTCCTAAAGTTCCCCACATAATTTTTTGATCTTTGGGAGTTTTTGTATTATTCAATTATTGAGATATATAGTTCTTATCAACTCAATCTCGAACGTTAAGCCATTATGTTTATATCTTTGGAATAGAATTGATTATACAGTATTTCCCAAGAATGTGGTCTGCTGCGCAGGTGTAATTATTGCTGCGCAAATTCATTTGTTGCTGCGTAAGCTTTTTTACCGCACCACCTCTCGGTTTTTTTTGCAATACATTA
>CAZCXB010000083.1:0-8849 GCA_964502485.1 uncultured Muribaculaceae bacterium
GCAAAATAAACCGAGAGGTGGTGCGGTAAAAAAGCTTACGCAGCAATAAATGAACCTGCGAAGCAGTAATAAAACCTGCGAAGCAGACCTTTTGTGGTACACCTTGCCAAGGGTTGTGGACCTTGTGGCCTTTTGTGGTACATCTTGCCAAGGGTTGTGGACCTTGTGGCCTTTTGTGGTACACTTTGCCTAGGGTTGTGGCAAAATTGAGAGTTATTTCCTCTCCTTTTACGGTTATTTCCCGCCCATCAGCTGCCTGCCGTTTATGGGGCGGCAGCTGCGTGAATAACTCTTTGGCAGAGCCTACCCGCCAAAGTCGTCAAAAGCGATATTCTCGATTGGTACTCCAAGGTTGTCTAACATTGTGTTTACGGCGTCGTTCATCATTGGTGGGCCGCAGAGGTAGTATTCGATCTCTTCATGCTCTTCGTGCTTGCCAAGGTAGTTGTCGAATAGTACTTTGTGGATAAATCCGGTATAGCCGGTCCAGTTGTCCTCCGCCTTTGGTTCGCTGAGGGCAATGTTGAAGGTGAAGTTAGGGAACTCCCTCTCGATTGCGCGAAACTCCTCTTCGTAGAAGACCTCGCGTAGAGAGCGGGCTCCGTACCAGAAACTTACCTTGCGAGTGCTCTTCTCTGTCTGGAAGAGATGGAATATATGAGATCTCATTGGGGCCATTCCGGCACCGCCACCGATAAATACGATTTCGTTTTGAGTATCCTTTATAAAGAACTCGCCATATGGGCCGGAGATTGTTACCTTGTCTCCGGGTTTGCGTGAGAATATATAGGATGAGCAGACTCCCGGGTTAACAGGCATAAATGTGCCTTTGCTTCTGTCCCAAGGTGGAGTCGCAATACGGATATTGAGCATTATTATGTTGCCCTCTGCCGGATGGTTGGCCATTGAGTAGGCACGGAAAGTATCCTCGGTGTTCTTCATCTTAAGAGACCAAATGTTTAGAGAGTCCCAATCTTCGCGAAACCTCTCCTCAACATCAATATCTTTTGAGAAATCTACCTCACACTGAGGTATATCTATCTGGATATAACCACCGGATCTGAAATTCATATGCTCACCCTCGGGTAGTTTAACCACAAACTCTTTAATGAAAGTTGCAACATTATTGTTACTTACAACCTCACACTCCCATTTCTTTATACCCAAAACCTCTTCCGGAACCTCAATCTCAAGATCTTCCTTTACCTTAACCTGACAACCCAGACGCCAACGCGACTGCTGCTCTCTGCGAGTAAAGAAACCAACCTCTGTAGGGAGAATCTCTCCGCCACCCGAGGTTACCCGACACTTGCACATCCCGCATGTCCCGCCGCCACCACAGGCAGATGGGAGGAACACCTTATTATTGGAAAGAGTAGTTAAGATATTCTCCCCGGGAGATACCTCCAGATCCATCTCTCCGTTAATGGTGATTTTTACCTTGCCGGAAGGTGTCAGCTTCGCTTTGGCGTAGAGTAAAAGCGCAACAAGCAGCAGAGTAACAATCAAAAAGGCTGCTATAGATAGTATTGTAATAATTGTTAATTCCATATTGGTAAACTTATTCTCATTATAACCGAAAAATTAAAGCTTTATACCCATAAAACTCATAAAAGCAATACCCATAAGACCCACAACAATGAAAGTTATACCCAGACCGCGAAGCGGAGCAGGAACATTTGAGTAGGAGAGCTTCTCCCGGATTGCAGCAAGTGCAACGATTGCAAGGAACCACCCCAGACCGGAACCAAGACCAAATACAGTTGCCTGAGCAAGAGTCTCATAACCCCTCTCCTGCATAAAGAGAGAGCCACCCAGAATAGCACAGTTAACTGCAATAAGCGGCAGGAAGATTCCAAGAGAAGAGTAGAGCCCGGGAGAGAACTTCTCAACAATCATCTCTACAAGCTGAACCATTGATGCAATAACAGCTATGAAGATAATGAAACTCAAAAAGCTTAGATCTATACCTGCATAATCGGGATTTAGCCAGACAAGTGCCCCTGAAGAGAGTATGTATTTGGTTAACAGAAAGTTGACAGGCAGGGTAACCCCAAGAACAAAGATAACGGCAATACCCAGACCAACAGCAGTCTTTACATTTTTGGATACAGCCAGGTAAGAACACATCCCTAAGAAATATGCAAATACCATATTGTCTATAAAAATAGACTTTACGAAAATATTAATTAACTCTTGCATAGCGGATATGTATTATTTTTTCTCAATTAACTCCTTTGTGATACTTCTCTGAACCCATATAAAGAGCCCCACAAGAATCAGGGCCATAGGGGGAAGGATAAAGAGACCGTTATTCTCATAGAACCCCCCGTTTTTGATGTAGAAGGCATTTGGAATCACCTGGTAGCCAAAGAGCGTTCCCGAACCGAAAAGCTCTCTGAAAAATGCAACCACAACAAGGATAATCCCGTACCCCAGACCATTCCCGATTCCATCCATAAGAGAGGGAAGAGGCTTGTTAGCAAGAGCAAAAGCCTCTATTCTCCCCATAATAATGCAGTTAGTAATAATCAGCCCCACAAAGACAGAGAGCTGCTTGCTAACCTGGTACGCATACGCCTTAAGGACCTGATCTACAAGAATTACAAGCATAGCAACCACAACCAGCTGTACAATAATTCTTATACGGTTGGGGATAGTGTTGCGGATAAGGGAGATAATAACATTGGAGAAGCCCATTACTATTGTAACAGATAGAGCCATTACAAATGCAGGCTCAAGCTTAACCGTAACGGCCAAAGCAGAACAGATACCTAGAACAAGAACGGTAATCGGATTGTTTCTGAAAAGCGGCTCAGTAAATATCTTTTTATTATTCATTTTGTCAGAATTTTCAAGTATAATATCCCGGAAGATAATAATTAAGTCTAATTGTTTACAGATGTGGAGTTTTGAACCGAGTCACGCTGCTGCTGCTCCCTCTGCCTTTGCAGATAGGCCCTGTATCGCATCTGCTGCTCTGCCTTAGCAATTGAATCTGCAACAGCCGCAGATGCTGTCTCGGCAGCACGAGCCTCAGCCTCCTGTGCCTCAATCTGCAACCTCTCCCTCTCACGGGAAGCCATCAGGTTAGCCGCAAAGAACTCCATATACTCCTTAATGTTTTTGTAGAGCATCTCCTCAACAGCCTTGGAAGTGATTGTCCCCCCCGAAATAGCATCAACCTGGTGAAGATTACCCTCACCTGCACCACCCTTTACAACCTGAACAGAGACAAAATCCCCGTTTGAGTTGAAAATCTTCTTGTTCTCGAACTGACGCGCAAATATATCGGTGGCAATCTCCGCACCAAGACCCGGAGTCTCACTTTTGTGGTCGAAAGTTGCACCATAAACCGTATTGAAGTCATCTGAAAGAGAGATATATCCCCAGACAGGCCCCCAAAGACCAACCCCACGAAGAGGAATAATATAGTAACGGCCAGAACTGATATAGATCACAAGATTTTTACCATCAGCACCTACAATAGAGGAGTCTGTTATAAATTTGGCATACTCCTGCTCGATATAGCTATCCTTATCCTTAACGGAAGATGCCTCAAGACCAAGATGAACGGAGCGCAGAATCATCTGCTTTCTCTCAATCTCAACATTTCTCTGCTGTCTCTCCTTTAAAAGAGAGGCGGCAAACGCAAGGACAACTGCAACAATTACAACCATTCCGGTCGCGTACAGTATAGTGTATAAATTCTTATTTGTATCCATCGTCTTATCCTAAGTTATTTAATAACAGCTCTTCTCACTCTTCTCCTAACTCCTCTCTGAACAATAATGTAGTCAATAAGAGGAGCGAAAGTGTTCATAAGCAGAATCGCAAGCATCATCCCCTCCGGATAGCCGGGGTTGAAGACCCTTATAACTACAGCAAAGAACCCAATCAAAAAGCCGTAAATCCACTTGCCACTCTCAGTCTGTGAACCGGTGACAGGATCTGTCGCCATAAAGACAGCCCCGAATGCAAAACCACCCATAACAAGATGGTAACATGCAGGAATAGCAAGATATGAATCCGGAGGAGCTACAAGATTGAGAAACAGACCGGTGAGAATACCACCTGCAAATACAGAGAGTATAATTTTCCAACTCGCAATACCTGTGAAGATTAAAAGAGCAGCACCCGCAAGGATTGCAAGCGCAGAGGTCTCACCTACAGAGCCCGGTATAATACCGATAAACATATCGCTGAAAGAGGGCAGATCGAGACCCGCCTGAGCATTTGCAAGAGGAGTAGCCCCCGAGAATCCGTCAACAACCCCCTCTCCCTTAATAAGACCGGAGACCCAAACTTTATCTCCCGACATAAAAGAGGGGTAGGCAAAAAAGGCAAAAGCCCTGGCAATCAGCGCAGGATTCCATATATTCATCCCCGTTCCGCCAAATACCTCCTTGCCGACAATAACTGCAAAGACCACCGAGAGGGCAAGCATCCAAAGAGGCAGATCTACAGGCATAATAAGAGGAATAAGCATACCTGTAACCAGATACCCCTCATTTACCTCATGACCCCTTATTTGTGCAGATGCAAACTCAATTCCAAGCCCCACAACATAAGAGACTATCACCATCGGTATCACACGCCAAAAACCGTACATAAAAGTAGGCCAGAGATCCATCTCGCTCCCTACCGATAAATTGTGCTGATATCCAACATTCCACATACCAAAAAGCAGTGCCGGCATAAGAGCAATGATCACAATTGTCATTGTACGTTTAAGATCTATACTATCCCTGATATGAGCACCTTTTTTGGTAACTGTATCAGGCACAAACAGGAAGGTCTCGAATGCATCAAACGAGGAGTGCAGAAAACTAAGTTTTCCACCCTTGCTGAATGTTGGTTTTATATTATCAACTAATTTTCTTAATGCTTTCATTTGTTTATGGTTTTCTTAGGAATCCTCACTCAATTATTAAGACATCTCTTTGATCATCAGATCTATCCCATTGGATACTATCTCCTGAATCTCTGTTTTTGAAGGGCATACATACTCACATAGAGCGAGATCCTCCTCGATTACCTCATAAATCCCAAGCTGCTCCATCTTGTCAATATCCTCTGCCATAATAGCTTTAAGCAGATACATAGGGTATATATCCATTGGGAGCACCTTCTCGTAAACACCCGTCATAACAAGAGCCCTCTCACCACCATTCAGATTGGTATCGGCAGAGTAGCGCCTCTTTGGAAAGAGCCAAGAGAGATAGGCATGGGAAAAACTGAATTTTTTCAGGCGAAAAGGTTTGATCCAGCCAAACATCTCAAAGTATTTACCCTCACTCAGGAGAGTAACCTGGTGATGAAAAAAGCCAAGATACCCATCCTTACCAACATCCTCTCCGGTCAGAACGTTTCCGCTAATAAATCTTATAGGCAATATCTTCTCCTTAACCGGCTCCTCATGCATATTGTCTGCAAACTCCCTGATCTCCATAAGGGAGATTCCGGGCAAAGTCTCTATATATCCGGGGTTTTTGGCCCTTGGGCCGGTTATTGCGATAACCCTTCGTACATCATAGATTCCCTTTATAAAGAGTCTACCGATAGCAGCAAGAGAGTACATATCGAGGGTCCATGCAACCTCCCCCTTATTCATAGGGCTGATATGGTGAATCTGAACTCCTACGTTCCCGGCAGGGTGTTCCCCATCAAAGGTGTGGATTATAACTTTATCGAGACGATGAAACGGGCTGCTCGCATAGTGAGAGGCGTGAAGACCAAGATGCACCCCCCCTTGAGTAAGTTTGGAGATCATATCTACGCCTACCTGAATACTCTCGATATCAGACCGCAGAGCGTAGTCAAGGTCAGGTCCGAGGGGCGATGAGTCGAAACCGGAGATACATATCGCCTTTGGCTCAACCTCAGGATCCGGTATTATCCCGTATGGCCTCTGTTTGAAAGCAGACCACAAACCACTATCTATAAGGGCTTTGACTATCTCGCTTTTTGAGGCGTTTCTGTAGTTGGGAACAGCGATCTCCCTGTACTCATTTTTTTTGTCGCACTCAATAACAATCTCGAGTAGCTTTCTCTTCTCTCCCCTTACGATCTCCTTTACGGTCCCGCTTGAGGGAGAGCTAATCAATATATATGGCCTTCTCTTATCGGTTAAAACAGGAGTTCCGGCCTCTACCTTCTCTCCCTCCTTTACCAGCAGCTTTGCATTAAGCGATCTGAAGTCAGTTGGCTTAACGGCCACTTTGTCAGGGGTAATAATCTTTGTAATGTGGTTTTTTGCATCACCCTTCAGGGGGATGGTTAAACCTTTTCGCAATCTGATATGATCTGACATTATTTTATAAAATTGATCTCTGATTATTGGAAATATAGCTACAAAGATACACATTATTTGTAATTTTGCATTAATGAACAGAGAAATTTCTACTATAACAGAGGGCCTTAATGCTGCTCAAAAACAGGCTGTTGAAGAGTTTGAAGGACCCTCGCTGATAATTGCGGGGGCGGGTTCCGGGAAGACAAAGGTGCTTACTTGCAGAATTGCTAATGTGTTGAATCACGGCCATAAAGCCGGGTCGATTCTCGCTTTGACCTTTACAAACAAGGCATCCAAAGAGATGAAGGAGCGGATTTCTGCCCTTGTCGGCTTTGATAGGGCCAGATACTTGTGGATGGGGACATTCCACTCGGTATTTGTCAGATTTCTAAGAGAGGATGCCCAACTGATTGGTTTTCCGGCCTCATTTACTATCTACGATACAACCGACTCAAGAAGTGCCATCCGTAACTGTGTTAAGGAGCTCTCCCTTGATGAGAAGATATATAAGCCAAACGAGGTTCTCTCCCGAATCTCAATGGCAAAGAACAATCTTGTCTCTGCAGCCGCATATCTTGCCAACCCGAACCTCATCTCATCAGATGCTGCAGCGAGAAAACCTAAGATAGGGGAGATCTACGCCCTGTACGAGAGACGATGCAGACAGTCAGGAGCTATGGATTTTGACGATATATTACTATATACCAATGTCTTGCTCAGAGATTTCCCGGATGTCCTCGATAAGTTACGAAGCCGCTTCTCATTTATTCTTGTAGATGAGTATCAGGATACAAATTTTGCACAATACCTGATTGTTAAGAAGTTATCCTCAGTTCACCGCAATTTGTGTGTAGTAGGGGATGATTCACAGAGTATCTACGCATTTCGCGGTGCCAGAATTGAGAATATTTTAAACTTCCGCAAGGACTATCCCGAGGCCAAAGAGTTTCGTCTCGAGCAGAACTATCGCTCCACACAGACAATTGTAAACGCTGCCAACTCCCTCATTGCCCGCAACTCGATGCAGCTCAAGAAGGAGTGCTTCTCTGCCTCTTCGCAGGGAGATAAGATTGAGGTGGTAAAGGCATATACCGATCAGGAGGAGGCTTTTCTGCTTGCATCCTCTATTTTAAGGCAGATATATGAGAACAAGGCATCCTACAGCGACTTTGCCGTCCTTTACAGAACCAATGCTCAATCCCGTGCTGTTGAGGAGGCGCTGCGTAAACGATCGCTCCCCTACAGAATATATGGAGGTAACTCCTTCTATGACAGGGCAGAGGTTAAAGATGTTATGGCATATTTGAGACTGCTTGTAAATCCTAAGGATGATGAGGCATTCCGTAGAGCGGTCAAGGTGTCGGGAAAAGGTATCGGCGATACATCCCTTGCATATCTTGCCTCTGCTGCGGCAACTTCCGGAGTCTCAATGTGGGAGGCTGTTTTTGGAGATAACCTTGCGGAGCACGGACTAAAGAGTGCAGCCTTCAATCGTCTGAGCGAGTTCTGCTCGGTTATTGCAGATGTTCGTACCCGTGTCTCGGCAGTCAACGCCTACGATCTTGCTATGGAGATCTTTATTCGCAGCGGTTATGCAACAATTCTTAAGAGTGACACCTCTCTTGAGGGTCAGACTCGTCAGGAGAATGTGGAGGAGCTCTTTAACTCGATTAAGGCATTTGTTGAGGAGAGGGAGGCAGAGGCGCTTCTTGATGATGAGGGTTATAATACCGAAGATGCAGATGGTGAGGGAGAGAGTTTAAGTGGAGAGGTAAGGGAGAGCTCTGTGTTGTTGTGTGACTATCTTGAGACAATCTCTCTTATGAGTGTTATGGATGAGAACAAGGGTGAGGAGTCCAATAAGATAAGTTTGATGACTGTACATTCGGCTAAAGGGCTTGAGTTCTCCTATGTCTATATTATTGGTCTGGAAGAGAACCTCTTTCCGGGTATGGGTGCAACCTCAAACGAAAGTGAGATAGAGGAGGAGAGAAGATTGATGTATGTGGCCATCACCCGTGCAAGAAAATTTGTCTCTATCTCATATGCACAGACCCGCTTCCGCTGGGGTACTCATGTAAGCTACCCTCCAAGCAGATTTATTCGTGAGATTGACCCCAAGTTTCTAAACTGGCCCGATATGGAGTCCGGGGATAGTGGCGCTTCAAGATTTTCCGGCAGGGGTGCTGCCGGCAGTGGTTTTGGCAGCAACTCAGGTGGCAGTTCGGGCAGCAGCTCCGGCCGGGGCGTCGGAGTCGGCAGTTTCGGTAGAAGCTCCGGAAGCAGTTCGGAAAGCTCTGTAGGTAGCACTCCACCACCTGTAAAGAGGTCGGCACCATCTTTTACCCCTACAAAACCGGCAGATCCAAACTTTATTGCCGACCCGGTCTCAAAATTGAGAGAGGGTCAAAAGATTGAGCATGATAGGTTCGGATTTGGTCAGATTATAAATATTGAGGGTGATCCTCTTAATTTAAAGGCAGTTGTAGATTTTGAGACAGGAGGAAGAAAAATATTATTACTTAAATTTGCAAAACTTCGAATTATAGAATAA
>CAZCXB010000084.1:0-8717 GCA_964502485.1 uncultured Muribaculaceae bacterium
GCTGCTTCTTTTTTAAAATCAATCTCTTTTTTAAATAACTTAACAAGTTTGTCACCCATTTTTACCATGGATGTGTTATATAATAAACGCATGCATTATGAAATGGGAGGATATTTACAGGAAAGCGAGCCAAATCGTAAGTAAATTCATTGGCCAACAAGGAATTAAAAGCGATGCGCACGACTTGTCTCACGACAGGCAGGTTCAGTCTCACGACAGGCAGGGTCAGTCTCACGACACACAGGGTCAATTAGACGACAGGCAGGTTCTGTCTCACGACACTCAGGGTCAACCAGACAACACGGAGAGCACTTTCGAGGAGTTGCTCAGAGATTCAAATGCCATCTACAACAGTTTGTCCGAGAGGGAGAGGTTCGACTATATGCGGGCATTTATCAAGCTTAACAGGCGTATCCGAATCCGAAGCGTTATCAGGAAGAGTGTTCCGGCAGCAGCTGCTGCAATTTTTGTGGGGATGGTAATCTATGGCGGATATATGGTTATCGAGAGCAATAAACAGCAGATCAGCACAGAGAGTGTAGCTATGGCGCAGATAAAACCGGGTGAAAAGAGAGCCAGGCTTATTCTTGCAGATGGGTCGGAGGTCTCTCTTCAAAATGCAGATAGTAAGCTGGTCCAAGACAATGGTACTCTGATTAAGATAGATAGTGATGGGGTCAGATATGAGAATGATGGTGCTGTGAGAGATGGCCAAGGAGAGGAGATAAAAAAAGATGTCTATAATACTCTTGAGGTTCCAAGAGGTGGGGAGTACTCCCTTATACTTGCCGACGGGACAAAGGTGTGGCTTAACTCTGACTCAAAACTAAGCTATCCTGTCTCTTTTGTTGAGGATAGACGTGTGGTGTTCCTGGAGGGTGAAGCTTACTTTGAAGTTAAAAACAATCGCAATAAACCATTTATTGTCAACACCATATCAGGAGAGGTCACTGTTCTTGGGACCAGCTTCAATGTCAAAGGTTATAAAGAGGATATGCGACTCTATACAACACTTGTAGAGGGGTCAGTATCTTTCAGAGCCACCGATGCATCAAAGGGGACAACACTTGTTCCGGGCCAGCAGCTTCTCTACAATATAGAGACAGGAAGCAGCGAATTGCTAAGTGTGAATGTCAATAACTACATAAGCTGGAAAGATAATATGTTCAAGTTTCAGGAGCAGTCTCTTGAGGAGATAATGAAGATACTCTCCAGATGGTACGACGTAACCGTAACCTTTGAATCTGCAGATATTAGACAGCTGCAATTCTCCGGGAATCTTGACAAGTACAGCACGATTGACTCATTTTTCAAGCTGTTTGAGGCCGGAGCTAAGATTGAGTTTCTTATAGAGAACAACAGAGTCCATATCAAGAGAAGATTGTGACCTTAAATAAGTACCTGAAAAACTAAAATTTAAACTAAATACTTAACTAAAACTAAAATTTAATTTATGAAACAAAAATTTCCCTTCAGGCGGGGATGTCCCGTTTCTCAACTTAGAGTGTTGCTTCTGGCAGCCATCTCTATTTTGATGTTAGGATCCAATGTGCTTTCGGCGAGAGTCCTGACTCAAGCCAAGCCCATTACTATGACAATTAAAAAGAGCACTCTCAACAATGTTCTCAACCAGATTAAAGACGAATCGGGTGTGAAGATCCTGTTTAACGTGAACAGTGTAAAGAACGTTGAGTGTGACGAAGTAACATTTAATAATACACCGGTTGAGGTGGCGCTTAATACAGTTCTAAAAGGGACAGGTTTAGGTTATGAAGAGGTTGACGGAGTGATTGTTATTAAGGAGTTGCCACAACCTCAGCAGCCGCAAAAACCGGCAGAGGTAAAGGGTAAGGTGGTGGATGCTACAGGTTTGCCACTACCTGCTGTTGCAATTATGATAAAAGGAACTAAGACAGGTTTCGTAACAGACGACAATGGCAATTTTTCCTTTACTCTAAGAAACCCTGCAGGAGCTGTTCTTGTGTTTACATTCCTGGGAATGAAAACATTAGAGATTCCATACAAAGGAGAATCCACCCTCAATATCAAAATGGAGGATGATGCCAACTTTATAAACGAAGTTGTTGTTACAGGTATCTTTAACAGGGATATCAACACATTTACAGGATCTTCGGTAACTGTTAAGGCAGAAGAGATCCAGGCATTCGGTAACAGAAACATCATCACATCATTAAGAAATATTGACCCCTCATTCAATATAGTTGAGAGCAACGTTTTCGGGTCTGACCCCAATCGGCTTCCAGAGATTCAGATTAGGGGTAACTCAAATCTGCCTAACGTTAATCAGCTTCAGGATGAGACCAGATTTGGGAGAATACACCGCTTATTATTCTTGACGGATTCCAGTCTTCTCTTCAAAAACTACTGGATATCAACGAGAACGAGGTAGAGTCAATAACTCTTTTGAAAGACGCATCTGCAACAGCAATTTACGGATCGAGGGGTGCAAACGGAGTTATAGTAATTAATACCAAGACTCCGGAGATGGGTAAGCTTAAGGTTAACTATAGAGGAGATGCAAATGTTGAGCTTCCGGATCTTTCCGGCTACAACCGCCTCAATGCAAGAGAGAAACTCGACCTGGAGAAGATGGTAGGGCTCTATGAGACTGCCCGTGCAGAGAATGATGTTCCGCTAAAGAGATACTATAATGATGTCCTCAATGAGGTGAACTCAGGTGTAAACACAGACTGGATGGCTAAGCCTTTGAGAGCAGGAATCGGCCAGAGACACAATATCCGCCTTGAGGGTGGAGATAAGACCTTCAGATACTCTGCATCTGCACAACTAAACGATATTCAGGGGGTAATGAAGGAGTCAAGCCGTACCAACTTCAATGGCACAATTAAACTCAGCTACACTTATAATAAGGTGAAGTTCTCCAATACCCTTATGATTGGAATCGGAAACACATCCGCCTCACCATACGGGTCGTTTAGCGAGTATGCAAGACTTAACCCATACTGGAGATCGCACGACGAGAATGGAAAGGTTTTAAAAACACTGGGTTATTACGGGAATAACGACTACTCTTCGTTTATGTCGCCACTGCCTACAAATCCTCTTTACAACGCTACACTAAATACTTTTGACAGAGGGCAGACAACTGAGATTACAAACAACACCTCAATTGAGTGGGCAATTACCGGAGATCTTATAATGAGAGCAAGATTGGGTGTTACCAAGATAAACGGGCAATCTCACGATTTTAAACCAGCCGACCATACTGCATTTGCAAACTATTCAGAGACAGATATGTTCCGTAAGGGAAGTTACAACTTTGGTGTCTCAAATGCATTCAACTATGACGGTAGTTTAAACCTTAGCTATTCAAAGCTATTCAACCAGGTTCACTCTCTCTATGCAGGGTTTGATATGAACGTTCGTGAAAACCAAAGCTCATCATACGGTATATTGGCAGAGGGTTTTCTTAATCCAAGATTTGATTTCCTCTCAATGGCTCTTCAGTATGAAAAGGATGGAAAACCATCAGGAAGAGAGAGCTATGTAAGGGCTATCGGTTTTACGGGCAGTGTTAACTACACCTATGACAGCCGTTATAATATTGAGTTTTCCGGAAGAACAGACGGCTCCTCACAATTTGGAAACAACAAGAGATTTGCACCATTCTGGTCGGCAGGTCTTGGCTGGATTGTCAGCAGAGAGGATTTCTTTGAGAGTGTAAAGTTTGTTGACAGATTAAAATTGCGTGCTTCGCTTGGAACAACCGGACACCAGAATTTTGACTCTTATCAGGCTCTCTCTACATATCGTTATTATACAGCGGACAGATATTACTCCTGGCTGGGATCTTATATGTTAGGTCTGGGTAATCCAAACCTAAGATGGCAGCAAAAGATGAACTACAACGCAGGATTTGAGGCATCATTTTTTAAAAACAGATTAAGTGTAGTTGCAGATGTCTATTTAGAGAAGGTTAACGACCTGGTATCATCTGTCGATCTTCCTGCTTCTAATGGTTTCCGCAGTTATATCGAGAATATAGGCAAGATGGAGAATAGAGGATTTGAATTAAAAGCGACTGCATTTATTCTGAAAAATGTAAACGACTTTACCTGGAGTGTTACCGGAGCTATCATCCACAATAAGAACACTATTGTTGAGATATCACAGGCTCTTAAAGATGCTCAGAAATCAATAGAGCTGGCCGCAGGAGCAAATCCAAACTTCCTCTATAAAGAGGGATACTCAACAAATGCAATTTGGGTTGTCCCTTCATTGGGTATAGATCCAAGCACAGGTAAAGAGCTATATATCTCAAAAGATGGAAATCCAACCTTCACATGGAGTGCTCTTGATTTGCAGGCTGTTGGTGTTGCAGAGCCAAAATACTACGGCAATCTAAATACCATGTTCCGCTACAAGTCACTCTCTGTTAACCTCTCTTTTGGTTACAGATTCGGAGGACAACAGTACAACCAGACACTGATAAATCTTGTAGAGAACGCAAATTTCCGTTACAATGTGGATAGAAGGGTGTACGACAACAGATGGCAAAAACCGGGAGATAATGCAGCTTTTAAAGGACTGCTTGTTACCACAGCAACAAACAAGACATCCCGTTTTGTTCAGGATGAGAATACATTCAATTGCCAAAATATCAATATAAGATACGATATAAAGTCTATGAGACTTCAGAATCTTATGGGTATCGAGATGATTACTCTATCGGGCAGTATGGCAGATCTCTTCTATCTCTCCTCTGTTAAGAGAGAGAGGGGGACATCCTACCCATTCTCGAGACAGATCTCATTTAGTGTTGGTTTAACCTTTTAATTGAAATCCAAGATGAAAAAAACATATAAATTTATTACAGTTTTATTCTTGTCACTGACACTCACCTCCTGTTTGAATGAGTGGCTGACGGTTAACCCAAAGACCGACATGACAAGAGATGACATGTTCAGTACAGAGTCGGGATTTAAAGATGCCCTCTCCGGAGTCTATATTCAGTTAAAAAACTCGGCGGGTTACGGGCAGAGGCTCACCTATACAACAATAGAGCATCTTGTAACTTAGTGGGATGTAACAAGTGCATCAACAGAGCAGAGATTGAATCAGTTTAACTATACCGATACAGGTGTTGAGAGCGCAATGGATGCTATCTTCTCTCAGCAGTATAAGGTTATTGCAAGTATAAATGCTATTCTCGATGAGATAGACAACAAAAAGGATGTATTTGTAACGGATGGGCTTTATGAGCTGATTAAAGGTGAAGCTTTAGCTCTAAGAGCGCTATGTCACCTCGATATTTTGCGCCTCTTTGGTCCGGTACCTACGGTTACTAATGCAGATCCTATTCTCCCTTATGTTAAGACTCTATCAAGAGATGCGGTTTCTCATATAAATTTTGCAGCTTTTAAAACGGAGTTGTTAAAGGATCTTGATGATGCCGAGCTGCTTTTAAAGGTTGCAGATCCGGTATTGAACTTCTCTATGAATGAAGTGCGCCGACCTGGGGCTATATATCCATTTAATCCTACCGATACATACTTTGCATTCAGGCATATAAGAATGAACTACTATGCGGTTAAAGCGCTTAAAGCCAGAACATATCTATGGTTTGGAGATAATGTGAACGCCTTTGCAAATGCAAAAGAGGTTATCGATGCTAAGAATACGGATGGCAGCTCAAAGTTCACTCTTGGCACATCTGCCGATATGACTGCCGGTAATCTTCATCTTCCAAGCGAACATATTTTTGCAATCTATGAGTTTGCATTGCCAACTACGTATAATAATAATTTTGCAAACGGGACCATTAAGAAGGGGAGTGCAGAGACAACAATAAAAAGTCAGCTTTACGGAAACACTGGTACCGATATTCGCGAGACATACCTTTGGGAGCTTATTACGCAACCAAATCAGGCAAAGACTTATGTAATAAAGAAATATAAAGTGGTAGAGAATCCAACCCAAATGTTGGTTGACTATCGCCAGATTCCTCTTCTGAGAGTATCTGAGATGTATCTTATAGCAATAGAGGCAGCTCCGAGCTTAGCCGAATCACAGGCCTACTGGAATACCTTTAGAACAGCCCGTAATATAACTACAAGTGCACTCTCTTCCGATCCGGTTGTGCTTAAAGATGAGGTTATAAAAGAGTACAGAAAGGAGTTCTATGCAGAGGGTCAGTCCTTTTTTAACTATAAGAGATTGAATATGCCTAAGAATAAGATTCTCTATGCATCTACAGCTGCATCTGTTGTTCTTAACTATGTAGTGCCGCTCCCAAAATCTGAACTGATAAACACCAATAAATAGATTGAAGTATGAAAAACATAAAATATATATTAATGGCGACTGTGCTCCTGCTGCTCTACTCTTGCAAGGAGGAGTACTATCTGTATAACGACATAAAAAGGATCCAGTTTGGACCTGATATCTCAAGAATTTATACTCCTTCGCACAATTTGACCGACACATTAAAGAGGCATACATTCTACTATGACAATGCTTCCAAACAGGTGGATACGATGTATTTCGATATTTATGCAATAGGTGGGACTTCAACTGTAGACAGAGCCTTTAAGCTGGAGCAGGTGCCTGTTCCGGGTGATGAGAATGCTGTTGCGGGAAAGCACTACAGGGCCTTTTCGGATGCTTCGCTTGCCTCTAAGTATATGATTAAAGCGGGTACTGTTCATACAAAGGTGCCTATTGTAATGCTTCGGGATGCATCTCTTAAAACTACAACTGTAACTCTCAAGTTTCAGATTGCAGAGAATGAGAATTTCTCGATTGGAGAGCCTTCTAATGTCTGGAGAAAGGCCATCTTTACCGACAGGTTAAGCCAGCCTACATCTTGGGATGCCTGGCTCTCTCAGTATTACCTTGGCAGCTACAGTGTTGTAAAGCATACATTCCTTATCGATAATAGTGGTCAAAAGTGGGATAACGATTTTATACTTCTTATTCGTGCAAACTTTGCCGAGTTGGGTTATTGGAAAGGCCTTGTTAAATCTGCACTGGTAGCTTATAATGCTCAGAATCCCGGAAATCCGTTGAGAGATGAGAATGGAGAAATAGTAGTAATCCCATAAATATTGTAAAAATGAAAAATAAATATCTATACATAATATTGATTGCCGGAGTTTTGTCCTCTTGTTTTAAAGATAATGGCAATTATGTTTACACAGAGCATGAGGAGATTACAGTTACAGGTATAGCGGATAGCTATAATAAGATATCTCTTGTGGATAAGATAACTATCGATCCGGTTGTCACTTCCAGTAAACCGGGTGCAGAGTTTACCTACTGGTGGGGAATTTATGAGACAAATGTACAGGGTGCTGTTCCAAAGGTCGATACAATTGCCAGATCTAAAGCTATTGATTATCTTGTTGTTCAACCTGCAAAGGGTTGGGTGCTTGTTTTTGGAGCAAAGAATATCAAGACCGGTTATACAAAGATTGTCACCTCCTCAATAAATGTGATAACCCAGTTTACCCGTGGATGGTATGTTGCAAAGAGCGAAAACGGTAAAACCGATTTAGACCTATATCTTACGCCTTCCAACTTTGTTCCGGATGGTAAGATTGAGAATGTTTTCAGTCTGTCAAATGGTAGAAAACTGGAAGGGAAGGCACACACACTTCGCTTCTATCACGATTATAAGTCTTTAACAGGAACCAGCTTTCTTAATACTCGTGCTCTTTTTGTGGTTTCCGACCAAGATGCTTCGGTTGTTAACATAGGCACAGTAAAGGAGATAAGAGATTTTAACGGACTGTTTTTTAATGCTCCTGCTGTCAAAAAGCCGGACATTCTATGTAGTGGGGCTATGTCTTTTTTCTTTATAAATAACGGCAGGCTTTACAGCATATACAATATGAGTTCTAATACAGGACAGTTTGGAATTTCTCAGATGGTTAATGAATACAACTCAGATTATAAACTTTCCAGGTTCTTCTACACCCCTGGTTTTATGGATCCGCTATTCTTCGACGAGTTGACAAGCACTTTTTACTCTGCCGGAGGTGCTTCAATTCAGCTTACCAGCGTCAGGGATGCTGCAACTACAAAAATGCCGTCCAAGAATAACAATAAAAACCTATTATACTTAGGCTTCAAAACAACAGCAGCAGCATTCGGTGTTTTTCAGGATAGGACAAATCCAAATCTTAGGATTTTATCTACCATTACCCCAAACATAAATTCGATGTTAATGATAAACGACACCCTTGCTGCAAACGAGAAGCTTTATAGCGCGACTATGCACACCCTCTTCAACGGGGATGAGAATATGATGTACTTTGTTGTTGGGAAAGAGGTTTGGTCCAGGAATCTCTCTAACAGATTTGAGCAGCTTCAATATACAGTTCCGGGTGATGAGACAATATCTTTTATTCGTCATCAGAAGTATACAGTTTCTTCCGATGCGCCTTTCAACTATAACTACGTTGTTGTGGCAACAAAGAAGGGTGATAACTACGTGATACGAATGTTTACAAAGACATCGGGTAACCTCAACCCAATTCCGGCCTTTACAATAACAGGAAAAGGAGAAGCGGGCGATATTATCTATATATCACCAAGTGTCTCCGGATCGACCTATCCGAACACCCGATAAATCTTCAAGATAGAGAATCTGCAAATAAACGAGTTGTAAGTTATATTGATTGAATATTAAATAAACAATAGATTAAATGAAAAAGACACTAGTACTGATTTTT